>CALZLE010000510.1 GCA_945788205.1 uncultured Desulfuromonadales bacterium | reverse complement strand
GATGATCAACATAATCGACTATGAAATGGGTAACCTGCGTAGCGTTGAAAAGGCTTTCGAAAAGCTCGGTTTCGAAGCGCGCGTCAGTGCTGATCCCCAAGATATAGCCACTGCCGATAAAGTCGTACTTCCGGGTGTTGGCGCTTTCCGTGACTGTATTAACAACCTGCTCGAAGGTGGTTTTGTCGAGCCGTTGTTGGCCCATGTTGAAGCGGGCAAGCCGTTACTCGGTATCTGCGTTGGCATGCAGATGCTCTTTGATGAGAGCGAAGAGTTCGGTCGTCATCAGGGCCTCGGTTTGATCCCGGGTAAAGTCGTGCGTTTTCCTTCCGGGATGATGGAGGGCAACGAACGCCTCAAGGTGCCGCACATGGGTTGGAACAACATCAGTCTGAAAAAGGCGTCGCCGATCTTTACCGGAGTCAAAGACGATAGCTTCGTTTACTTTGTTCACTCCTATTATTGTGCCGCTGAAAATGCAGATGATGTCGCCGCAAGCTGCACCTATGGAGAGGTTGAGTTTTGTGCATCGATCTGGCGCGATAACATTATCGCCTCCCAGTTTCACCCGGAGAAGAGCCAGGATATCGGCCTGCAGATTTTCAAGAATTTCGGAGAGCTTTAAATGATTATTTTACCCGCAATCGATTTGAAAGAAGGCCGCTGCGTCCGTCTGGAGCAGGGTTTGATGGATAAAGATACCGTTTACAATGATGATCCCGGCGCACAGGCGCGCATCTGGCAGGAACAGGGTGGCGAGCTGCTACATATCGTCGATCTCGACGGTGCCTTTGCCGGCGTGCCGAAAAACAAGGAAGCGATAAAGGCGATTGTTGATGCCATCGATATCCCGTCTGAGTTGGGCGGCGGTATCCGTGATATGCAGACCATCGAAGGCTACCTCGAACTTGGCATCGACCGGGTGATCCTCGGCACCATCGCCAAGGAGAATCCGGCATTAGTTGAAGAAGCCTGTAAAAAGTTTCCGGGCCAAATCGTCGTCGGTATCGACGCTAAAGATGGTTTGGTTGCCGTGCGCGGCTGGGCCGATGTTACCGAGAAAAAAGCGACCGAGATGGCCAAAGAGATGGAAGGTTTCGGCGTTGAAGCAATCATCTACACCGACATCGCCCGCGACGGCATGATGCGGGGGCCGAACATCGAAGCGACCAAAAATCTGGCCGAGTCGATTAATATCCCGGTCATTGCTTCCGGCGGTCTTTCGACCCTCGATGATATTCGTCGTCTGATTGCCATTGAAGCTTCTGGTGTTACCGGGGTGATCACCGGTAAAGCGATCTATTCAGGTGCTATCGATCTGCGTGAAGCGGTGGCGTTGACCAAAGGGGAGATCAAGTAAGATGCTGACCAAGCGCATTATTCCTTGTCTCGATGTTAAAGATGGTCGTGTCGTCAAAGGTGTCAATTTCGTCGGTCTGCGCGACGCTGGCGATCCGGTTGAAGCGGCTGAGGCGTACTGTGAGCAGGGTGCCGATGAGCTGACCTTTCTCGACATCACCGCTTCGAGCGATGACCGCGATACCATCGTTGAGGTCGTACGCCAGACTGCCGAGCGAGTTTTCATGCCGTTGACCGTCGGTGGCGGTATCCGCACCTGCGATGATATCCGCAAAATGCTCAACGCCGGTGCCGACAAGGTTTCCATCAATACCGCAGCGGTTTTCAACCCGGAGTTCGTCAAGGAAGCTGCGGAACGCTTTGGCAGCCAGTGTACGGTTGTTGCTATCGACGCACGTCGGGTGCCCGATTCCGATCCACTCCGCTGGGAGGTTTACACCCACGGTGGACGTAAGCCGACCGGCATCGATGCCATTGAGTGGGCCAAGAAAATGGTCGAGTACGGCAGCGGTGAGATTTTGTTGACCTCGATGGATGGAGACGGGACCAAGGCTGGCTACGACATCGAACTGACCCGTGCAGTCAGTGATGCTGTCGATGTGCCGGTGATTGCTTCCGGTGGTGTCGGCAATCTGGAACATATCCGTGAAGGGCTGGTCGAAGGCGGCGCGTCTGCTGCGCTGGCAGCATCGATTTTCCATTTCAAGGAATACACCATCGCCGAGTGCAAAGAATATCTCAAGCAGCATGGCGTCCCGGCGCGGATCTGAGGAGAGGACTTATGTCAAAAGAGAACGAAGATATCCTCGAAGCAGTCTATCAGATCATCCTCGAGCGCAAACAGATGACCGACGGTGAAAAGTCGTACGTCAAGTCGCTGTTCGATAAGGGGCTCGACAAGATTCTCAGCAAGGTTGGTGAGGAGGCGACTGAAACAGCCGTAGCAGGGAAAGGTGGCGACAAAGAAGAGCTGGTTTACGAAGTGGCCGACCTGTTTTTTCACGTGCTGGTGCTGCTCGGATATTACGAGATCCCACCGGAGCAGGTTTATGAGGAGTTGCGTAGAAGGTTCGGGATGTCGGGAATCGAGGAAAAGGCGAATCGGGCAAAGTAACTTTCCTCTGATTGAAGAATGGAATGAAGGGCCACCTGCCGTCGTTATCGTCAGGTGGCCCTTTTTTCTTTCAATCCTTGTCCTTCTCTAGAAATGGCTTTAGCAGATCAATCGGTAACGGAAATAAAATGGTTGAATTTTTTTCCGCAGCGACCTCGGTCAGGGTTTGCAAAAAACGCAGCTGCAGGGCGCCCGGTTCGGCGGTGATCTGTTGGGCGGCTTTGGCCAGATTAGCGGCTGCCTGAAATTCACCTTCAGCGTGGATGATTTTTGAGCGTCGCTCCCGTTCCGCTTCGGCCTGCCTGGCCATGGCGCGCTGCATTTCAGCTGGCAGGTCAACATGCTTGATCTCGACGTTGGAAATTTTGACCCCCCATGGGTCAGTCTGACGATCAAGGATCTCCTGCAGGTTCTGGTTGATCTTATCCCGCTGCGAGAGTAGTTCATCCAGCTCGACCTGTCCTAAAACGCTCCGCAATGAGGTCTGGGCCAGTTGGCTGGTGGCGTAGAGATATTTCTCGACTTCGATCAGAGCTTTGTCGGGGTGGACAACCCGAAAATATAGCACCGCGTTGACCTTGATCGACACATTGTCACGGGTGATGACATCCTGTGGCGGAACGTCCATCGCCACGGTCCGCATGCTGATCTTTTTCATCTGATCGATGACTGGGATGATGAATTTCAGGCCCGGTCCTTTAACGCTCGAAAAACGGCCCAGTCGGAAGACCACGCCCCGCTCATACTCAAGCAGAATGCGGACCGCCGAAGTAATGATGACGAGAATAAAAGCGAGGGCGATCAACCAGAAAAAATTAATGCCGAGTCCAAACATGTGTTAGTCCTCCGTGGTTTTAATTTTTTGAGGATCAGTTGTTATTACTTTGACTTCCAATTCCAATCCATTCATGACGCGGATGATTTCAACTTCGGTTCCTTCCGCAATCGGCTCGGTGGCGCGCACCTGCCAATATTCACCATGAACGAAAACGCTGCCCCGACCGTCGATGGGTTTGACCACTATGCCGGTTTCGCCAATCATCCCTTCCTGTCCAGAGACGGCAGGGCGGCGTTGGGTACGAACCACCATCGAAACGGCGAACAGGAAAAAACCAGCACTGACCGTAACGGTGGCTGCGATGACCGCCCGAGAAATCTGCAGGTAAGGCTCACTGCTGTCGATTAACATTAACGAACCGAGGCTCATGGCAATGATGCCACCGATCGAGAGCATACCGTAGGAGGTGATTTTGACTTCCAGCACAAAAAGCACAAATGCCAGCAGGATCAGCAG
>CALZLE010000509.1 GCA_945788205.1 uncultured Desulfuromonadales bacterium | reverse complement strand
CGCAACGCCGTGCGGCGGAAAAGCAGTTGCTGGAAAAACGGCTGTCTGTCGCACTGTGACTTATCCTGTCGTTTTGAACTGTTAGCATCAGTCGTAAATATCCACATTCATATCAGAGGGGCTTTTCTTGTCAAAATATCAGTCACTAATTGCTGCGGCACAATCGGGTGCCTTGATCCTAACTGCTAACGAACGATTGTTTCGTTACCTGCGCGGACTCTACGACCAATCGATGCAGGATGCCGGTAAGCAGGTTTGGGATACGCCGCAAATCATCAGCTATCAGGGGTGGTTGAAACGTTCTTTGAATGAGCTGGGCGATGCTGGCGACTTCTGGAGAAGAGTCAAGCGTTGCGGCTTTGGGAGCGGTTGATCGAGGAGACTTCACGTGGCAGTGAGCTAGAGTTGCTGCAAGTGAGTAAAACGGCCGAAAAAGCCTATGAAGCTTTTCAGTCTCTCGCGGAGAATGATTTAACTCTCGAAGGCTGTTTCCTGACGGACGATCAACAGGTCTTTCACCGGTGGCTTACATTGTTCTCTGCCGAATGTGACCGGCAGGAGTGGCTTGATCGCAGTCAACTGGCGATACGGATCTGTCAAGCACTGCAGGATGGTGATCTGGCTTTGCCGCAGCAGATCTTATTGGTGGGCTTCGATCAGCTTCCGCCGGGGGCAGAGCTGTTGGGCAAAACCTGCCGTAGTCTTGGTGGCGCCTGTGACGAATTTCAGCTGAAAACGGAGGTCGAGCCGCGTGTCAGGCAATTTGCCGCTCGTGACGCCGATCAGGAGATTGAATACGCGGCGCGCTGGGCTCGGCAACTGCTTGATCAAGGTGCCGAGTCAATCGGGGTTGTGGTGTTTGATCTACAGTCTCGGCGTCGCAAATTAGAACGAATTTTTCGCGATCAGATCGATCCGGCTGCTGCGGCAGAATTGCAGGAAGAAGAAGCGAACTTCAGCCTTTCCCTTGGGAGCCCGTTGGCCGAACAGGGAGTAATTCATGCTGCCTGTGAAATTCTGTCAACCGGTTATCAGTTAACCCTCGAGCAAGTTTCCTTTTTATTACGCACTCCGTACCTTAGCGGCAGTCAGCTGGAGGCAGATAGCAGAGCTCGTTTCGGGAACCGTCTACAATCCTTTCGCCAACCGCAGATTTCCTTGAAGCGTTTAGAAACGCTGGTGTCGGAAGAGAAGCAGCTAGCAAAATTTGCGACCGTTTGCACGCAGTTGAAATCTTCAATTTCTCAAAAAAGGACCTGCCTTCCGGGCGCTTGGGCCGCACAGTTTGCTGGCGAACTACATGACCTCGGCTGGCCGGGAGAGCGTTCACCAGCCAGTAGTGAGTATCAAGCGGTTAAAGCTTGGCGGGAGAAATTGCTTCCGGCGTTGGCAGCACTCGATTCGGTGGCACTCCCGATCAATCGTGCGCAAGCACTGGGACTGTTACGCCGGCTGGCGGCAGAGATCGATTTTCAGCTTGAATCGCCGACCGGGCCTTTGCAGGTTGTTGGCCAGCTGGAATCTGCCGGACTCTACTTCGAGCATCTCTGGGTGATGGGTGCCGGCGAAAATGTTTTGCCCGCAGCTGCCCGGCCAAACCCTTTTATCCCTTATCAATTGCAACAAGAGCACGCGATGCCGCACGCCAATGCCGAGCGGGAACTGGTTTTTGCTGAACAGGTCATCGCTCGTTTGCTAACCGCCAGCCCCGATCTGATTTTCAGCTATTCAGCGCAGGAGGGTGACTGTGAACTGCGTCCCAGCCCGCTACTGCCGAAGTCGAACAGTCAGTCAGCTATCGCGCTAGCCGATCGTCAGGATCTGCTGACCTTAATGCAGGGCAGTCGTCCCGAACTTCAGAGTCTGGACGATAAAGAGGGCCCACCGTTGGCAGATGGAAAAGGAAGTGGCGGTACTGGCCTGTTGAAAGATCAGGCGCATTGTCCGTTTCGGGCCTTTGCCCATCATCGCTTGCAGGGCAGGCAGCTTGATAAAGCGAGCGTTGGTCTGGATGCCATGACCCGTGGCGACCTGGTGCATCTGGTGCTGGAAAGACTCTGGACGCATTTAGGCGAGCAGCAAGCGCTACTGGCTCTCAATGAAGCAGAGCAGGACAGTCTACTGAAAGAATTGGTCGATCTGACAGTTGATGATTATTTCGACAAGCGTACGCCTCCATCGGAACAGCTGTTGTTGCTGGAAAAGGAGCGGATCGTCATTCTGCTCAATGAATGGCTGACATTGGTTGAAAGAAAACGTGATTCGTTTCAGGTTGCCGAACTGGAAGAGGAACACCTTGAGCAGCTCGGTCCTTTGCAGATCAATACCAAAGTCGATCGGATCGATCGTCTGGCTGATGGCAGCCGGGTGGTGATCGATTACAAAACCGGCGCCAACAATAAAGCGGATGACCTGCTCAGCGCGCCGCTGTTGGAACCGCAACTGCCGATTTATGCTGTGGCGGAAAAGGGCACCGAGGCTGATGGCGTTGTTTTTGCTCAGGTCCGACGCGGTGAATGCAAGCTGCTCGGGGTTGTGCGGGAGAAGGGATTGCTTGGCAAAGTTAAGGCGTTGGACGCCTATAAAGAAGCTGAAGAACGCGGATTGACCGATTGGGAACAATTGTTGGCCGACTGGCGCAGTCAACTCGAAGGCCTCGCGGACGATTTTGTCGCTGGAAAAGCTCAAGTAAGACCTTTTGATTTACAGCGTAGTTGCCAATACTGCGATCTGCCCGGCCTCTGCCGTATCAATGATGTCATTGGGCAACAGGGAGCGACCAATGATTGCTGATGCCAAACAGCGCGCTGCTGCCATCGACGTGACTCAATCCTGTATCGTTCAGGCGCCGGCCGGGTCGGGGAAAACCGAACTGCTGATTCAACGGCTGCTGGCCCTGCTGGCAGAAGTCGATCGGCCGCAGCAAATACTGGCGATCACCTTTACCCGCAAAGCCGCCGGTGAAATGCGCCATCGCCTGCTGGAGGCTTTGACCACCGCCCAGAATGAGCCTTGTCCCGATTTGCCACACGAAGCGAAAACCTGGGATTTAGCGAGTAGAGCGTTAAACAAGCAGGGCGCTGATCTGCTGCGTAATCCGGCCCAGTTATCGATTCAGACCATCGACAGTTTTAATGCGTCGTTGGTGCGTAAGATGCCTTGGTTGTCCCGTTTTGGTGCTTTGCCGGAATTGGCTGATGATGCAGAAACCCTCTATCTGCAGGCGGCTGAACAGTTGCTCAAAAGGTTAGATAGTGCGGGTGTCGGCAGTGAGCAGTTGCGCTTGCTCCTTGGTCATCTCGATAACCAGGTTGGCTATCTGCAAAAAATGCTGGTCGATATGCTGAAGCGGCGCGATCAGTGGTTGCGATATTTATTACGGAACGGTGATGACCCGCGGGCGACTCTCGAAGCTGGATTGGAGCGGCTGGTTGTCGATCAGCTCAGTGGTTTGCAGTCCGTGTTTCCGTTATCGCTTACCGATGATCTGCTGTTTTGTGGGCGTTTTGCTGCGGCAAATCGCGATGACGAAGTCCTGGCACCACTGGTCGAATTGGAACAACTTCCCAGAATTGAACTGACCGAGCTGTGCTGTTGGCAGGCTATCGCCAGTTTGCTGTTGACGACAGAGGGCAAGTTACGCAAAACCGTCAATGTGAATACTGGCTTTCCAGCAGGTGCTGCGAACAGTGCCGCCAAAAAGCAGATGACCGATCTGTTGAAGGCGTTGTCAGGAGAATCAGCATTTGTCGAGCGCCTGGCGCAGATTCGACATTTACCAGGGGATGGATATCGGGAGAGCCAGTGGCAGATCCTTCAATCCCTGGTCGAATTGTTACCGTTGCTGGTTGCAGAACTTTGGCTGGTTTTTCGTCGTCAGGGTAAGTCCGATTATGCGGCGATTGCGTTGCAGGCTAAAGAGGCGCTTGGTGCAGCGGACAACCCGACCGAACTCCTGTTGCGCACCGACAGTGACTTGCAGCACATTCTGGTCGATGAGTTTCAGGACACGTCTTGGCTACAATATGAACTGCTGACGGTGTTAACTTCTGGCTGGCAAGCGGGGGATGGGCGCAGTCTGTTTTTAGTTGGTGATCCGATGCAGTCGATTTACCGTTTTCGCGAAGCCGAAGTCGGTCTGTTTCTGCGGACCTTTACCGGTCAGTTGGGAGTTGAGGGGCCACGGTTACAACCTCTGCAACTCAGCTGCAACTTTCGCTCACAGCAGGGGATTGTTAATTGGGTCAATCAGACCTTCGCGCAGATTTTTCCACCTCAAGTCGATATCGCCACTGGTGCGGTGCCGCTGGCAGTCGCTACAGCTGTTAAACCCCAATTGAATGGTTCTGCCTGTGTTCTGCATCCATTTAATGGTCGTGATGATCAGGCCGAGGCAGAGCAAGTTGTTCAGCTTGTGAAACAGGCGCAACTGGAACGACCTGGTAAAAGCGTCGCGATTCTGGTACGTGGCCGGAATCATCTGCAGTCAATATTGCCACTGCTGCGACAGCATAAAATCAGCTATCAGGCGCAGGACATTGATCTGCTCGGAGCGCGACCAGCGGCCCTTGATGTGCTCAATCTCTGTAGGTCGATTTTACAGCGTGCCGATCGACTTGCCTGGCTGTCGGTGCTGCGCGCGCCTTGGTGTGGTTTGAGCTTGAGCGATTTGTATGCGCTGGTCGTCGATGCACCTAAGACGACTCTGCCGCGACTGTTAGCTGACGAGCAGCGAATCGCGACTCTCTCAACAGCCGGACGGTTAGCCGTTGGGCGGATCTGGCCGTTATTACAGCGAGCAATGGCACGTCGCGGTCGTCTGCCATTGCGTGAATTGATCGAAGGGGTTTGGTTGGCTCTTGGCGGACCAGTTTGTTACGACGCAGAAGGAGTTGCGGATGCTCAATTGGTGTTCGGGCTGATCGAATCATTGGAGCAGGGTGGCGAGTTGACTGATTTGGCGTTGTTGGAAAAGGGAATCAATAATTTATTCGCCGCCGCGGATAGCGATATCGACGAAACATTACAGGTGATGACCATCCATAAAGCCAAAGGCTTGCAGTTTGATACCGTGATCCTTCCAGGGCTTGGCAAATCT
>CALZLE010000508.1 GCA_945788205.1 uncultured Desulfuromonadales bacterium | reverse complement strand
TTATTCTGAAATGGCACGCGACTCTTACGGCCGGGCATTGCAGCTGGAAAAAGGTCAGCAGGCTGTAACGCTGCAGATATTTGGTGGAGACCAGCTGGTGGCCGTCAATGCTGCTGCGGTGGAGAAGTCCGTGAAGATGGCTGCTGCTGAAACGTCTGAAAAGGTGGATGGAGTTCCGCAGGTTGTCGTTGCAACAGAAACAAAAGTTGCTGAATCGGTCGCCGCAAATTCGTCAAAAGAGTCTGTCGGCGAACCGGCAGAAGAGGGTCCTGCTGAGGAAACAGCGGAGACTGAGTCGGGTGTAGAGGTTGTTGTTGCCCCTGAGCCGGAATCTGCTGAGGAGTTTTTGCAGCGCTGGGCGGCCTCCTGGTCTGATCAGGACGTTTCTGCTTACCTGAGCTTTTATGCCGAAGATTTTTCTCCGTCCGCAGGGATCAGCCGAGCCGACTGGGAAAAACAACGCGAAAGCCGCATAACCCGACCGAAAAGTATAGCGATTTCACTCGAGGATTTTGCTGTGATCAGCCAATCGGATGAAAAGTTGAAGATAGAAGTGACGCAGGGTTACAAGAGTGATCGATATGCAGATCGGACACGCAAACTGTTTGATCTGATCAATGATGGAGATAATTGGCAGATTGCCCGCGAGCGTTCTTTGGGGAGAGTGCGTTAATGGCAAGACGTTTTACCATATCAGCATTGATTCTTCTTCTGATCGGTTTTACCGTCGCCAAAGTTGGTGCGCTCTGGTCGGATAAGCAAGCGTCACAAGATCCCCAAATTGTTTCGGCCTTGGATGCTGTTTCGGAGGCAAATTGGCAAAGTTCACTCGATTCGCAACAACGCGCTTTTCTGGGCAGGCTTGACGCGCGACTGCAACGCAATGACAGTGATTATGAAGCCAGCTTGTTGAAGTCCTTGTTGCTATTTCAGACGGGTCGGCTTGATGCTGCCGTTTCGGAGTTGCAGCAGCTAACGACAAAAGCACCAAAGTTTCAGTTAGCGCATCTGATCCTCGGCGATCTGCTGTTGGCTCGGTTTGATCAAGTCGGTTCGGTCGGCTCGAGCACTCTATTGGAGCAGTTTGGCGATGATAAGGAAGATCGGATTGAGCAGTTACGGCGAGAGGCCAGAGCGCGATTGCGTGGCTATCTTTCCGTCGTCAAGGGAGTTGAAGTTCCACTGGCGTTGTTGACGCTGAGCAGTGCGACGGAATACGCGCTGGTGGTTGACAAGGGCAGTAACCGGCTTTATGTCTATCGTAATATCGGCTCCGGATTGCCCCCTGAACTGGTTGATGACTTTTATATTGTTCTTGGCAAGAAAACCGGCGACAAGTACCGAGAGGGCGATCTGAAGACACCGAATGGCGTCTATTTTGTCACCAGTTATCTGCCGGACGAGAAGTTACCACCCCTTTATGGCAGTGGAGCCTTTCCCGTTAATTATCCGAATGAACTAGATCGCCGCTTGCGAAAAACAGGGGATGGGATCTGGCTACATGGCACCGACAAGTCTCTTTATAGTCGCCCGCCACTCGACAGCGAGGGTTGTGTTGTTTTGACCAATGAAGAATTCAGTCGTATCGGACAATACGTCGAGATTGGTCGCACACCAGTCATCATCAGTGAAGACGTCCAATGGCGTTCGAGTCGTGAGTGGCTCGATCTGAATATAGAAGTTCAGGCCACTTTGGAGCGATGGCGACAGAGTTGGGAAAAAGCTGATATTCACTCATACCTGAAAATGTACGCAGGGGATTTCTGGGCCAAGGGACACGACATCAAAAGCTGGAAAAGTTATAAAAAACGGGTTTTTGCCGGCAAGAAATTTCAGAAAATTGATTTGAGCGATATTTCACTGCTGGGTTACCCGAAGGTTGCCAAACGGCAGCCGATGGTGGTTGCTAACTTCAGGCAACATTATCGCTCTAACAATTACAATGGTGATATGCGCAAGCGCTTATATATGGTTAAAGAGCAGGGCCGCTGGAAGGTTCTTTATGAGGGGCGCCAGTAATTGGTGCCAGGGAGGAAACTGCTGAAATGATTTGTCGTTTAAGCATTCTGTGTAGTCTTTTTTTGTTATTTGCCGCATGTACAAGTAGCGCTGGAGAGCTGAAATCTCTTGGCAACGGAACCGTACTGGATCAAAAAACCGGCTTGATTTGGGAACAGGCAGATTCTGGCAGAATGCCCTGGTTAGAAGCGGTTCGTTACTGTAATCAGCTCGACTTGGCAAATTCACGTGGCTGGCGGCTGCCCTTCAAGGACGAACTGAAAACTTTGGTTAGCTCCATTGGCTCCGGTGAGAACCTTGATCTTAAAGCCTTTCCGGAAGCACAAGCAGAGGTTTACTGGTCTTTAAGCCGTGAAGAACAGCAGCCAGATCAGGTTTGGGGTGTTAGTTTTGCTGATGGCAAAGACTATATGTTCGATCGTAATAGTTTTAACTTTCAGGCGCGCTGTTTGATCGAAACCGCTGAGGCGGTTTATCTGCCATTATTGAATAAATGGAAAGATGCCTGGTCAGCACAAGATGTCGATGCCTATTTGAGTTGTTATGCGCAGGAGTTTAGTCCGGAAAATGGTTTGACGCGTGACCAGTGGGTTGCGCAACGCGAGGTCCGTCTGAAGCGTCCTAAGCAGATTCAGGTCACTGTCTCCAATATTAAAGTTATTTCGGAAGAGGGCAGCAGGGCTGAAGTTATGTTTCAGCAGGCTTATCGTTCCGATAATTATGCAGATCAAGTTATGAAGGTGCTGACTTTAGGGCTGGAGCGGGGCGAGCTGGTTATTGTTGGTGAACGGACAATTTCTCAAATTAAATAACGAGTTTGAGAAATCATTATATTTACAAAAGCCGAAACCGGTCAGGTTTCGGCTTTTTTGTCGCTTGCTGCGGGGTTATCCGCGATAAGATCTTTCTCCCAGCTGATACATTTGTTGCGCCCCTGTTTCTTGGCTTCATAGAGCGCGTTATCCGCTAGATTCATCAAGTCATAAATATCACTGCTGTCACCAGGGAAGTGCGAAATGCCGATAGAGATGGTTAGCCGTTGGCCGGGCTGACTTTTTTCGGCCCCGGAGAAGTATTCCTTTTCGACACACATACGTAGTTTTTCAGCGACAGACAGGCTGTTCGGCTTGTTGCTCTTTGGCAACAGCATAACAAATTCTTCCCCGCCAAAACGTGCGACTAAATCAACGCCACGGGTGTTTTGCAGCAGTAGAGATGCAACTTTTTTTAGGACAATATCGCCCTTCAGGTGGCCGTGATGGTCGTTGTACAGTTTGAAATGGTCGATATCGATCATCAAAATACTGAACGAATTATGGTGTCGGCGCGCCTGTGCTAACTCACGAAGCAGGTATTCTTGGAATTGCCGCCGATTAGACAGACCTGTTAGTTCATCGGTCGCCGAGAGAGTTTTCGTTTTTTCATAGAGGCGTGCATTCTCTATGGCAATAGAAGCCTGGTTGGCAATGGCCTGGGCAATCTGTTGCGATGTTGTGCTGAATGAATTACAGCCATCTTGATGGAGGTTAACGACACCGATCAGTCGGTTCTGAACTGTTAGGGGGACAGAAAGGAGAGAGCCCTCAGAAATGATTTCATTCACATATTTTGGTTTATTATTCGACAGAGAGAGATCTGGCAGATAGCCCAGCTTTTGATTTAAGGCCGCTTCTCCGGCGAGCTCTTGACCCAGCTCAACGGTAATGGCCTTTACATCAACACCAAAAAGACCCTGAACCTTAACAGCTCTCAGCGTATCGGACCCTGGTTGGAAAACATAAAGAACGCAAACAGTGCATTTCAGTGTTTCTTTTAAGGTTTGCAGGATCCTCTCGTACAGTAGTTGCTGGTCGAGCGAAGAAACCATCGTTTGAGTTACTTTAAAGAGGGCAGACAGCTCTTGATTCTGTTCTTTCAGATTGATAACGCGATTTTCAAGCTCCAGGTTATTCTTCCGTAAGTGTTGATTATGTGATTTTAAATCTTCCATTTTTACCAGTTGTTTTGACGTCTCTTCAATTTTCTGGTCCTTTTCATTCAGAAGGTCAAGCAGTTGATTGCAGGCAATACACAATTTGACCAGCTGTGAATGATTGTTCTCTTCGATATTGATGCGGGTTTTGTAGTTTCCTGACTTGACGATTTCATAGGTTTTCATCAGGGCTTCTAGTGGGTTGAAAAGACGGATCAGCAGTGACCGGAACAAGGTTGTGCAAAGCAATAGGCTCAACCCGATTATGGCCAGCAGGTACAAACGATGATTTATCAGGAGGGCTTCTATTTCAGAAAGTGATTGGGCAGAGCCAAGCAGAAACGACCCATCGTGACCAAGTGGTAAAGGAGAATAGGAGATGAGTTGTGGCTCCCGTCCTTCCGTGACGCGTAGCAGTTGTTCTCCAGAGCGCATTTGATTTAGCTCTGTCTTACTTATCAATGGTGCGTGTTCTGTCGCATCCGTATTGGCGATAAGGAGTTCCCCCTGCTGATTTAGCAGGTAGAAGTTGCTTTCGTAACGCTTGGAGAGTTTGTCCAGATATTCATGTCCCAAGGGGTGTTTGATAATGAGATACCGGTTTTTTTCTAACCATTGAGCGGCGACGAGAGAGATTCCAGTTTCCCCGTCGTTGATCGCAGAAACATAGACTGATTCGCGTGCTCGTGCCTGTTTGAGTTGTGCTAGAAGCTGCCCGGAAAGCTCAGGGTTGTCGTTACTGGCAATGATAACTTGCATGTGATGAGCACAGGGACCCAGTTCACTATTGAGCTCTTCAGGGGATGTAATTTTCTGCTTAGCCGCCTTGATCGTATTTGAACTAAGCAATTGTTCCAGGACTTTAAAATCCTCGTAAGCTTGCTTTTGAACGTGCTCAAGGCGTTTCTGAGTCGAATCGATCAGTCGCCCCTGCAGTAATATGCTGGAGCCAAAGGAAATGGCCATTGCTAAAGTGAGCAGCAGCAGAATATAGGGCCACAGCACCTTCTTTAAAAGGCTCAGATTCGAATATCGAAACGCTTCAAACATGTGCGTCTTCCATCATTGTATCTGTGCAGATCTGACGAGTTCGGCGAAGGCTTTGGTCACCTCAGGGTCAAACTGAGTTCCCGCATGGACCTCAATTTCATTCAAAGCGACATCTTTCGGCAGCGCATTTCGGTATGGTCGGTCGGAGGTCATGGCATCGTAACTGTCGGCGACTGATAAAATTCTTGATTCGAGGAGCAGTTTGTCACCGCTGATACCGAGGGGGTAACCGGAGCCATCAAAGCGTTCGTGATGCTGACCGATAATTTCCCGGATGCGTGACATGAAATGGATCGGTTCAAGGATTCTCATTCCGATCATCGGGTGCTGTCGCAGTCGATCGATGTCATCCATCGAGAGAGTATCGACTTTGTGCAGCAAGGAATCATCAATCCCGATTTTCCCAATATCATGCAGAATCGCTGCCTGCTCCAGGTCCTTGAAGGTGCTTTCAGTTAAGTTCAGCTTGTGTGCCAGCGCCATTGAATAGCGTGTGACACGCTCAGAGTGACCTCGCGTGTAGGGGTCGCTTGCCTCAATTGCGGAAACCAGGGCCTGTACGGTACTCAGATAGGTGATCTGTTGTTCTTCGTAGAGGCTTGCATTTTTAATGGCAACACTCGCCTGGGCAGCGATAGTTGATAGTATTTCCAGATCTTCTTCGTAGAATGGTGAGCCATCCTGTCGGTTGGCAATGGTAATCGTGCCGATGACTTCGTGTTGCGTAAACAAAGGAGCGCAAATGACCGAGTCGCGGGCAAAGCCAAGCTTGCTCATGCGGGCAAAGTCACGAGCTTCTTCAATCCTTTTGATCAATAACGGCTCTCGATTTTCAATAACCCAATGTGACACGCCACCGGGTGTCAGTTGGATGTCCATCTCAGGGTCAAAAAAGCTGCTGGGGACGCCGATGACATCGCCAATTTTTAAGCTGTTACTGTTTTTGTCATAAAGCAGAATGTAACCGATATCAGCATGCAGAGATTCAAGCGCTTTATGGAGCAACAGGTTGAAGAGATTTTTCAGCTCCATGGTCGAGTTGATCGCCAAGCCCATTTCGTAAAGAGTGGAGAGGCGATTAACTGCTTTCGCAAGGGTGGTGTTGCGATCTTCTAGATCTGCTGCAAGGTCGGAAATGCGGAAGTTGGCGTCCTCAACTTCGTTGACCCGATCCTCAAGAGAGGTGTTCAGGTTTTCAATCTCTCCGAGGCGGTCCTCCAGGGTCATGTTCATGCTGTCGATGGTATCTTTGTGCCGCAACTTTTCCAGATCGGCAGCCCGTTCGCGTTCCAAATCGACTGTTGAATCTAGCAGGTGCTGCAGACGTTCAACCATGCGATTGAATTTGTTGGCTAATAATGACATTTCGCGGGAACTGGTTATCTTGGTAGTTGCAGAGGAAAAGTTACCTTTCTCCAGTTCGGTCATAGAGACAACGAGTTTACGAATCGGAGTGTCGACATAATAAAGAATGAAAATAACCAAGCTTATGATCATGATCAGCAGTATGGAGATAGACGAGAAAATGTTCGACTGCTTGCCACGTTCCTGCAACGCCAGAATGGAGTCGGTTGAAAGGTGAACACTGAAGATGCCCAAAAGTTTTTTCTGCGGATTATGACAAGCGTGACAGCTTGGGACATTCTTAATCGGCAGGGTCGAGGTGTACAGAGTGCCATCCTCGCTGGTCAGGGCGAAGTCATCTGGGTTGTTCCGGAAGGTCATTAAATCGGCCGCCGGAACAATTTTGCCAATTTCCTCTTCGTCAGAAGACATCAGGATTCGGCCACTTTCGTCGAAAATCCGTGGTGAGATGATGGTCTGTTCTTGGGCGACTTTCTTTAGTGTATCAATGACTTCGTGATTGCGACCGGTTTGCATCGAAGAGGTAATACTGTTGTGAATCGTCCGGGCCAGAATTTGACTGTTCTGCGTGACCATCTGTTCGACCATCAGGTTCTGGGTCTGAACGTTGTGCCAGGTTGCAATGACCACGGCGGCAATTGTGATAAGTATCGTGATGCCAAGGATTTTGATTTTAAGTGAATTCATACGAGAGTTAACTCACCCACCGTTGAGCCTTATAGCGACCTAAGCTCGTTATATAACGATATTTTATTTCTGTTGAACTCATAGGCTGATATCTCGCAAAAAGCAAAAAAGACAATGAAGTCAGTCAGGTGTCGAGGATTTGTCGGATATTTATCGCTTGTCGCTAAGCGTTCGAAAGCTTTGCGATTTTTAATGTGCAAGAGCTAGACCTAATTATTCCGAATATACGATATCTTCGTTAAGAAAAACACAAATTTAATGTAAGAGAGACTCCTGTTGCTAAGAGGCAAAAGCGATTGACTTTGATTTTTGATTATGATTTTCTAGGTCGCTGGTTTTAACCCTGTGGATACGGTCTGATGCAACTAAAAGATTTTGATTTTCTTCTTCCGGATTAGCTGATATCTCAACATCCGGTCGCGCGGAGTGATGCGTAACGTTTAAAG
>CALZLE010000507.1 GCA_945788205.1 uncultured Desulfuromonadales bacterium | reverse complement strand
GTTAGCGCAGGAGGGGAGCTGCTCGATTTAAAGCCAAGGTCGCGGGGGCTAGGCCCCGCCCGCCGACTTCATTTCTTTGCTTATCCAAAGAAACGGAAGCAAAGAAAGACACCCCGAACTCCTTGCCCTTCGGGGTCCATCCGCAGCCGAGACAAACGCTGCGCCTTCGCCATTCGCTTCGCTCAACTCTCAGGCCTTTTGCAGCGTTTGTCCCTGTTGCTCCGGCTGCGTCACACGGGAAAAAAGGTCAAATTGAATAATCTTGAATTTCTGCGTACTCTTTTGTGGTGAGACAAAAGAGTACGGCGTCTGGCGTGAAGTAACTCGCCGGTTTAGAAGCCATTAAAAAACAAAGAAACCTAACTATTATCCTCCTCGACGGCCTCATAAATATGATCCAGGATATCTGGAATAGCGCTGATCACTCGGTTCCAGGTCGGCATGTTGGGGGTCTCCATCGGGTTGTTCAGGTACAGTTCACCGGCGCGCATGATATTTTCGGCAAACAGTTCGACCGCTTTTTCTTCCTTGTGTCGATCAATCTCCAGTCCGTTCATCAAGGCATCGTTATAGAAGCGTTCGACAAAATCGAGGGCCTCCCGGAAATAGGTCGCTTTGACGGTGCGGAAGGTTTCCAGTGAGAAGACTCGGCCTTGCGTCGCCAATTTGCGGATCACTGCCTTGGTGATGTCAGTGCTCATCCGCGACAATCCCCCCTGTGGGTTATCCGCCGACATGTCCTGATGTTTGTGATCGTAGGTGTCGGCAATATCGACCTGGCAGACACGGCTGTTGGTGTAGTTGCGGTACATCTCGGAAAGGAAGCCGATCTCCAGCCCCCAGTCGCTCGGGATACGCAGATCGTTAAGTACATCGACCCGCATCGAAAATTCGCCAGCCAGTGCGTACCGGAAACTGTCGAGGTATTCGAGATAATCGGAGTGTCCGACCACTTTCTGCAATGATCGCAGTAGTGGTGTCACCAGCAACCGGCAGACCCGGCCATTGAGACTGCCGTTGGCGATCCGCGAATAGAATCCTTTACAAAACTGATAATTAAAAGCCGGATTGGCAACCGGGTAGATTAGCCGGGCGAGCAGGTCCCGCTTGTAGGTGACGATGTCGCAGTCGTGCAGTGCGACTGCTTTGCTGCGACCGGAGGCGAGGACATAGCCGAAGCAATACCAGACATTGCGCCCTTTGCCCATCTCAGTCGGTGCCAGGCCTTTTTCAGCGAGCATTTTATCGACGGCCCGTAAGCGCGGTCCATCGTTCCAGAGAATCCTGTGTTCCTGCGGCAAGCGACCGAAATACTCTTTCGCATAATTGAACTGGACTTCGTCGGCGCGATCCAAACCAATAACGATTTCACGCAGGTAAGAGGCGTGCTTAAGGTCGTCAAGAATTGGACCAAGGGCCGGGCCTTCCAGTTCGGAAAACAGCGACGGCAGCACCAGACTCATCGGCCGGCGGCCGGAAAACTTTTGTAGCTCCGCCTCCAGCTCTTCAAGGGGTCGGTCGGTCAGGTTGTGTAATGTGGTGATGACGCCATTCTGAAAAAAATCGGCCATGGTGTTACTCCTTGTATTTGAGGATCTCGAGAACGGTCTGGTTCCAGCCGTTTGGACCCTGTTCTTTCGCGCGAATTATGGTGGTGTTTTTCGGCTCGGGAGAGAGGCCGCTGGCCGAAGGGATAACAACAGCCAGGTCGGCAGCTTCAAGCATCGATTGATCGTTCGGCCCATCGCCGAGGGCGACGCTATACCAGTTTCTTTTCTCCGGAGAGGGATAGTGCTTCAGCAACCATCGCAGGGCCGTGCCCTTATCTGCTGCTTTGCTCAAGATGTGATAGAAGCGTCCGCCACGGAGTAATTGCAGATCATACTTGGCGAGATCGCGTTGAAACTCTGCCAACGCATCTTTGCCGTCATCCCAACGGATTGGCTCTGAGCAGAGGCGTTGTTTGGCCAATTTTGCCTGAGGGAGATCGAGGCCGGTTTCGGAGGCAACATCAGCGACAGAAAAATCGTTGAAACCAGAAAACCGATAGCCTTTGTTCTCACGCAGGAGCTGCACGAAATCGATCAACTCAGTATAGGATTTGCCGAAAAAATGAGCAGGATCTTTCGCATCCGGCAGGATGATAGCGGCGCCGTTTTCAACGATGTAGGGGGTGCTCAGCTCCAGCTCTTGATGGAGTTCAGAAACTTCAGCGGCAGTTTTGCTGGTGCATAGAATCAGCGGTACCAGCTGAGTTTTCAGCTGTTGCAGCGCGAGGCGAGCCGCCTGCCAGCTGTAGCTGTGGTGATCGAGCAGAGTTCCGTCGAGATCGGTAAATATGATGAGTTGCGATCGTTGCACTGTAAGTCTCCTACGGCGTTGTAGGTCCGTTGGAAACTTAAGGTTGCAAGGCAGATGCCAGTCAGCGCAGCTGTATTGACGTGACCCGCTGATGTTGATTGAGTTCCATCACCAGGTCAGCGATCTTGGGAAGGTTCTGAAGCTGATGTTTCGTCAAGCGCTCGTAGTGCATAATAAAGCGTTGCAGCGCAACTTCGCCCATTACCCCGACGCCACTCTGTTTTGCCGCCAACTGTTCCTCTTGCCGTCTGCGCCAGTGGTAGACCATTTCCCACGCAGGAATTTTCAGCATCAGTTGTAGGTCGATCAGGGAAAACAGTTCATGGTAGGGGCCTCTTAATTGGTCATTAACATAACGCCGCCAGGTGCCGCCGGCATCTTCTTTTTCTTCCAGAATGTTGATCTGAGTTACCAGTTGTTCATCCGTTTGCGGCGTTGCTCCAACGCACCAGCCCTCAAACAGAATCAGGTCGATCGGAGAGGTGACAAAATCCCAGTCGGCTTTTGGCAGTCGATCATCGGTCGCCTTGCTAAAACGTGGAACTCCGATTTCCTCAGCCAAATCCGTATTTTTCAGCCGGGTTAAAAGATCGATGCCCAGTGGCACATCATGGGTTCCAGGGACGCCGCGGGTCGCTAGCAGCGGATGAATTTTTTCGGCTAATGTCTGTCTTGCTGTTGCAGGTAAATAGAGGTCATCGATGGAGACGATCAATGTTCGACAATCGAAAGCTGCTTCGAGAATCCACTTGAGCAGCTTGCAGAGCGATGTTTTACCGCTCCCCTGCGAGCCGTTGAGACCGACCAGTAACGGGATATCGGGAGTTCGCTGCCGGTTTAACCAGGCTGCCAGCGGCAGATAAAGGCGGGGTAGTTCTGTCGCTAATTCAGTGGGGAGTTGACAGGTCGCCAATTCGCCACCAAACAGCGGTTGCAGAAAATCGAGAAGTTCAGTTTCTTCTGAGTCGGACAGCGGTTTCGCCGCCGTTGGCCAGAGTTCAGCAGCACTCATCGTTGGTTTTATTCTCCCGGAGGTTGGGCTGCCAGCGCCAACGAGCTGATATGAAATTTTTGAATTTCAAAACTATCGCCCTTGTCAAGCAGGACGATATTGATCACCCCTTCACCTTTTTCAAATACGGCATCTATATTGTAACTGATATAGGTTTTGTTAATGCCATCAACCCCGGCACCTGTATTGACTGCGGCAAAGCTGGGTTCTTCTGCCTTTATCAGCTTGCCCATTCGGGACAGGTACTCGATGATTTTCACGAAATTCTCATCCGTTGTTTTCCGAACGATTTCTTCCGCCATATATGACTTGATAACGTCTGTATCCCATGTTGTCAGCTCCGGAACCACAGCTTTTACATAAGGGAGAGCGGTCTCTTCATACTGTGACGCTTGCTTCCACATATAGGTATTGAATCCCGCGATTCCAAGCAATACAGCAAAAAGGACAAAGCCAAAAACTTTTAAAAATCTTTTCAAAAAACCTCTCTTTTACTTCTGAATAGGGAACATATTTGTTCGCGACATAGAATCTGCGTTGCTCGGCGTGATTGTAGATGCTTTTT
>CALZLE010000506.1 GCA_945788205.1 uncultured Desulfuromonadales bacterium | reverse complement strand
TCTACAGCGGCGACAACCTGCAATTTAAAGCCCATTGTGTAGTCACGTTGAGTACGCCTTTTCTGCTTGCTAGCTGCTTTGCCCATAAATAAGTCTCCTAGGTGTAAACTTATTTCAGGACGGGACATGTAGAAATAAAAAGGCCGTCGATAAAACCGACGGCCTTTTTAAGTTTTTGTGCAGCTGATCGATTAACGACCGGCAGCAGCACGCTTGGCAGCTTTGAGCGGGTTGACGCGAACGTCGTCGGTCTTGAGATCGACTTTTTTATGGGTTGCGAAGTTGCACAGCCCGGAAGCCCACTTGGCAGCAGGGTTCGGGTAGGAGGTGCAGACCTCACCGATCGAACCTTTGACGATACGATCGCATCCCTGACATTCTTCTACGACGATTTGGCAGCTGCCGGTTTCGGCGTTGCAACCAGCTTTTTTCCAAAAGCTACATTCGGTACCTGCGAGAACAGTTTGACACTGCATGATTCTATTCCTCCTAGCTTTATGCTTTGGTTCAGATTCAGAACGCTTACTAATAGCGAATTTCATATTACGAGTCAACGTTTTTTCTCGATTTTATAGTTGTTTCTGCACGTTGACGTTTCAACCTAACAACAGGTAGTCTGAGCTTATGACCGAACAGAAAAAAATCGTGAAACCGGGGACAGATGAATGGGAATCGCTTTGCCAGCGCTGTGCACGTTGTTGCTACGAAAAACTCGATTATCGCGGTAAAATATTTTACACTAACAAACCCTGTCCGCATCTTGATACGGAGCAGAATGGCTGTCGCATCTATGAGCAACGCTCAGAACGGCACCCGGAATGTGTTCACCTGACACCTGAATTAGCCGCAGCTGGTTTTTTGCCTGCGGACTGTCCGTATGTTGCTGGGATCAGCGACTATCAGGCTCCTGAGATGGATAATGATTGATTCTGCTCTGTACTGATTTCTCTGTGGTATATTTGTTCCGTTATAAATTTCAATTATCTACTAAATACAGCAAGGGGGTTTTATGTCTCAGATTAAATTCGGGACTTCAGGATGGCGTGGCATTTTATGCGAAGATTTCACACTAGATAATGTTCGTGTTGTCACTCAAGCGATCGCTGATCATCTGCATGCCGAAGGTTTGGCGGATCAGGGAATGGTTATCGGCTATGATGCCCGCTTTATGGGTGCCGATTTCGCTCGAGAAACGGCTCGGGTCTTGGCGGGCGCCGGAATCAAAAGTTATTTTTGTCAGCGTGACACACCAACACCGGTGATTGCCCACGAACTGCTCAGACGTAAGGCGGCTGGGGCAATCAATTTTACCGCGAGCCACAATCCATACAATTACAATGGCATCAAGTTTTCTCCCGCCTGGGGTGGCCCGGCGCTGCCAGAGACCACTGGTGATATTGAAAAACGGGCCAACGAGATGCTCGGCGAAATTGTCTATAAAGAAATTTCCTTGGATAAGGCGACAGAAACAGGTTTGTTTGAAGAGATTGACCCACGCACTGCGTATTTTGAAACCCTCCGCAACTTGGTTGATTTTAAGGCCATCGCCGATTCCGGGATGACGCTTGCGGTCAATCCGCTTTATGGCTCCGGACGGGATTATCTCGATACGATTCTCGAACAGGCCGGTGTGCAGGTTGTGAAAATCAACGATCAGCTTGATCCCTACTTTGGTGGTGAGCCGCCGGAACCGGCTGAAGCACATATTCCAGATTTCATCGAATTGATAAAAGCTGATGACTCAATTGCGTTGGGAATTGCCACCGATGGGGATGCTGACCGTTTCGGAATTGTCGATGCCGATGGAAGCTACATCGAGCCGAACTACATTCTCGCTCTGTTGTTCGATTACATGATTCGGCGCAAAGGAATGCGCGGCAATGCTGCGCGAAGTGTTGCGACGTCACACTTAATCGATGCCGTTGCCAAGCACCATGGTGTTGAGGTGCTCGAGACCCCGGTCGGTTTTAAATATATCGGTGAGTATATTAGCGAAGGCAAGATTCTGATCGGTGGCGAGGAGAGTGCCGGGCTGACGATTTGCGGGCATGTGCCAGAAAAAGATGGAATTCTGGCCTGTTTGCTGGTCGCCGAAATGGTGGCGGTCGAAAAGCGCACTCTGCGTGATTTGCTGACCGATTTGTACCAACGCGTCGGTGAGATTTACACCCGTCGGATCAATATTCGCCTGACACCTGACCTCGAAGCCACGCTGCCTGAAAAACTACAAAATCCACCAAAGCAGATTGGCGGGCGTGAGATCGTCGAAATTATCCGTATTGACGGTAATAAATTCCTGTTTGATGATGGTAGCTGGATGTTGTTCCGTAAGTCTGGGACCGAACCGGTTGTGCGTCTTTATGGCGAAGCAGGGGACAGTAAATCTCTGGATGATTTGATCCAATATGGCGAAGAGTTTATTCTCGGTTGAAATCGCAAGAAGAACAGAAGTGGAAAGGGAGCTGCTTGGTAGCTCCCTTTTTTTGTCTCGGCTAATGGTCCAGCAATGCCGTAGCAATCTCTTGGCTGAATACATTAAGCGCATCATTTAATCCATCAATCAGGCCTTGATGATCGTCACCGATAGGCAATTGAGCAAGGAACTGGCGACCTGCTATTTTAGTATCGTTTTGAAGGTCATGTAATGACCAGCGGATATCGACCTCAGTCTGTTTTCTGAGGATGCCGTCAAAACGATTTATTGCCAGCTTGACCAAATGTGTAGGGGATGAGCTGTCCTGCCATGGTGCGGTGTTGATTTGCGCACCAGGCAATTGTTTGAAGAGGTTCTCGCGCAGGATGCGGTTCAGGTTGTCTGAAAGCGGTTCAGCCCAGCGCTTGTGATCTGAAATAAGAATGAGGTTTTTCTGGTCACGGCTGACGATTTGTGGCCGATCAAGATAGCTGGGGAAGTCGATGGGGGCAATGAGTACTCTCAACGACGCAGAACCCGTGGCAGGCCTTGTCTCTGCTAAAGATTCAAGTAGATAGTAATTGGTTGGTTGTTGCGGCCCGCCGCCCAGTTGAATGCAGCTAGTACAAAGCAGCAGTATCGACACTAACAGAATGCGCATCATTGCTTCTCTCCCGTTTTTCGGCCGCGCAACAGGATTTGCGGATCATGTTCGATTTCTGCAAAAAGATAGCGGACCGAACGCGCTGCACGACTCAATTCCTGTAGGGTCAAAGTCAACTGTTGTTGCAGTTGCGAATCACTTTTCGTTATCTGCTGCACTTCTCGCATTGTCTGCTTGGTCTCTTCAGAGGCTGTCGCAAAGGAACGCATTGCTTCAGTAAATTCTGCGCTGACAGGATCAATTTTAGTATCAAGATGAGCGAAAGTTTCTTGCGTGGTTTTTAGCGTTTCTCGCATTTCATTTGCGAGACTTCTAAGCTGACTATTCATGCTCTTCAAGAGGGTATTGAGCTCGGTTGTCGTCTGATCAAATTTAGCCAATCCGCTGTGCAGGTTGGGTGACGTGACAAGTCGTTCAAAGCCGTCGGCGGAGTTTATCAACTTTTCTGCCAGTTCACGCAAGGGCAAGTCCTCAAAGGTTTTGGTCAGCTCACCGAGGCTGGAACTAATCGTTGGCAGCGCTGGATATTCAGCAGGATATTCGGGCAAATAGATGGGCTCATCAGGATGCATGTCAAAATTAACGTAGAGGCGGCCTGTCACCAGACTGTCGAGCTGCAGTTGTGCACGCAAGCCTTTTTTGACGAGGTGCTTGAGGGGATTCTCTCCTTTAACGGAATACTTTAAGGCTTCAAACAAGCCGAGGTCTGTGCCATCTGCTTCAATCCGAGAGGGTTCAATTTCAATAATAACCGGGATGTGAAATTCAAAATCGGTCGGACGAACGCGCACACTAATCTCTTTTACCTGTCCAACTTTTACCCCGCGAAAGCGAACCGGTGAGCCAACAGTCAGCCCTTTGACCGAACTGTCAAAATGTAAAACATAGTGTTCAGTTTCTGAAATCAAACCGCCAGGACCGAAAAAGATCAAACCGGCAACGCTGAGCAGGATAGCGCCTACGACAAAACTGCCGATGACTCTTGGGTCAATTCTTTTCCTTCGTTGCATGGTTGTCCCATTCATTGGCTGTAAATAAAATCAGCTGTCTCTGGTTAAAAACTTTCTGACGTGTGGATCATCGCATGTATCAAGAAGCTGTTGCGGTGCTCCTCTGGCGATAATTGTTTTTCGGGTTGGGTCAAGAAAAATAGATTTGTCGCCAACCGAAAATATACTTGCTAGCTCGTGTGTGACAATCACGATCGTCGCCCCAAGACTGTCACGGAGCTGTAAAATCAAATCATCTAACAACCTGGAGCTGATCGGGTCGAGACCCGCAGAGGGCTCATCAAAAAAAAGGATGTCCGGGTCGAGAACAATTGCTCGTGCTAGCCCGGCTCGCTTTTGCATGCCACCACTTATTTCCGACGGAAAGTAGTCTTCAAACCCGGCAAGACCGACCAACGAAAGCTTGTAATTGATCACTTCAATGATCTGTTTGGCGGTCAAGTCGGTGTACTCTTTCAGGGGGACCTCAAGGTTTTCAGCCAGGGTCATTGAGCTCCAGAGTGCGCCGCCCTGATAAAGAACTCCGCTACGACTGATGATCTGATTGCGTTGCTCTGTCGATGTTTGCCAGAGATCAGTGCCGTTAATCAGGATTTGCCCCTTATGGGGCTGCATCAAGCCGACGAGATGACGCAACAAAGTACTTTTGCCGCAACCACTGCCACCCATAATGATGAAGATCTCACCATGCTGGACGGTAAAGTTGAGGTCTTTTTGGATAATACTTTCACCATAGGCCATCGTCAGGTTCTGGATGTTGAGATGATAATCTGCAGACATTTAAAACCCCAGAATCTGACAAATGACAGTGATAATAGCGTCGGCAACAACAATCAACACTATTGAGGTGACCACTGCGTTGGTTGCGGCAAAACCGACCGCCGATGCACTGCGACCGCACTGCATACCACGAAAACAGCCAGCGGTTGCTACCAGAACGCCAAAGATTGTCGCTTTGATAATGCCGATAAGGAAATGCTTTAGCGGCACTGCTGACTGGACTTGCTGGTAATACTCGAAAAATGAGATGTCGAGCATCAGCGAGCTGACCATAGCACCGCCAAGAATACCCATAAAATCGGCATAAACGCAAAGGAGCGGCATCATCAGGCAGAGGGCTAACAGGCGCGGCAAAACCAAAAACTCGATTGGAGAGATGCCCATAGTTTTGAGGGCGTCGATCTCTTCGTTGACCTGCATGGTGCCAAGCTGTGCTGCATAGGCTGCACCGGTCCGCCCGGCCATGATAATTGCTGTCATCATAGCGCCCATCTCTCGCGCCATGCCAAGGCCAACCAGATCGGCAATGTAAATCTGGGCACCGAACAGACGTAACTGTACAGCACCGACAAAAGCCAAAATCAAACCGACCAGTGTGCTGATCAGAGTAATAATTGCTAACGCTGAAGGGCCAGCACCCTCAATCTGGTAAAGAAGGTCAGAGGTTCGAAAACGCGCACGGCCTCGAAATAAGTTAAGGACGGCATAAAATGTTTCGCCAAGAAATCCGAGGAGGTCGGTCCAGTTGCGATGCATCTCGATGGTGACGTTACCGATCCGTGTCAGAACGGGCTGTCCAAGAAGCTGGCGGCGAACGCCTTTATGCTCTGGAACGCTATTGGCCAGAGATAACAATTTCTGGGCACCGGAAGGGAGGCCAGAGTTTTCAACCGCAATTTGGTGCTGCTGACAGGCGTCGGTCAGCTTGACCAGAAAGGTCATCAGTCCGCTGTCCCACTCACCAAGCTGATCACTGTCAAACTGAAGGTTTTGGCAGTCTGCTGTTTGTTGCAGAGTTCCGAGCAGTGGCTCAATATCCGGAATGCCGGCAGAAAACAACCAATCACCAGAAAAAGAGAGGCAGGCCGTCTGCTCGTTGAATTGTAGTTGGTATTTACTGCCGCATGTAGACTGCATAGCACCAATTGCTTAGAAATAACTGTAATTGTTCTATAAAATATCATGCCGGGACGTGAGTATCCAGCTTTCTGCAGAAAAACTTATCCCGTGAAAATATTTTCGGTCTGCTGTTAAACTTGTATTAGGTCTTACGCAAGGAGAAAGCTATGACAGTCTGCGAAGAAATACTGAATTTCTGGTTTGGTGAAAGCGAAGAAGATTCTCAGGTCTTAGAGCAGAAAGGGAGCCTCTGGTTTAGTAAGAACGATCAGGTTGATCGTGAAATAGAGCAACGTTTTGGCGCACTGGTTGACGTGGCCGATAAGCAAGGTGTCCTGAGGGGAAAAGAGCCAGCTGCGAAACGCTATCTGGCGACAATTCTTTTGCTTGATCAGTTTACGCGCAATATCTATCGCGGCGATGCGCGGGCATTCGGTAGCGATTCAATCGCACTGCAACTTGCATTGGAGGCGCTAACAAATGGATACGATAAAGAGCTACGACCGATCGAACGCGTCTTTGTTTATCTGCCTCTAGAGCACAGTGAAGATAAGCACATACAGCAGCAATCAGTTGAATTGTTTGAACAAATAAGGGGAGTTGTCAGCGAACAGTGTCAGTCAGCGTTTGATAGTTTCCACGATTATGCTATCCGTCATCAGGACATCATTGAGCGTTTCGGCCGCTTTCCGCACCGCAATCAGATTCTTGGGAGAGACTCGACGGCAGAGGAAGTCACTTTTTTACAGCAGCCAAATTCTTCGTTCTAAGATTCTGGCTCGAGTGGGTCGTAAATTGTGACACGATTTCGACCATTGTGTTTTGACGCATAAAGAGCTCGGTCTGCAGTGTCGATCATTTTCTGCTTGGTCACTTGTGGTTTGTCTGGTGTAAATGTTGTGCCACCAGCACTGATTGTGACGTTGATCTGATGTTTGTCGGCATTTGTTACAACGCCCTCAATACTTCTCCGCAAACGCTCGGCAAATACTTTTAGCCCCGTTCCTTCTGTTTCGGGCAGGATGACAGCAAATTCTTCTCCCCCATAACGAGCGACAATATCACTTGGGCGCACGGCTCCTTCGACAACCCGGGCCATATTCATCAAAACCAGGTCGCCGGCAGGGTGCCCATAATTATCATTTACTTTTTTGAAAAAATCGATGTCGAACATGATCAGTGATACCGAGTGTTCATAACGAATGGCTCGGGCCAGTTCTTTTTCCAGAATTTCCTGGAAATATCGGTGATTGTACAGTCCCGTTAGCCCGTCTCGAGAAACCAGCTCCTTCAATCGGGAATTTGCATCCTGCAACTCATTGGCAAGGCGCTCGGCTTTTTCCTTCGCCTCTTTCAACTCCATTACAAGCTGTTCGTATGAGAGGTTCAGTTTTCCGAGCTCTGCATTTGCTTCCTGAAGCATTTGTGAATAAGGTCTGAGGTCGCCTGGATCAATTTCAAAAGTTTTAAGAATGTCGATGCTTTTGTTGGCAACATCATCCAGTAAATCGCGAACGTTGTCGGCATCAAG
>CALZLE010000505.1 GCA_945788205.1 uncultured Desulfuromonadales bacterium | reverse complement strand
TGGTAAGAAATTTAAAATACAGCTGTTTCGTCTGATCGTTGTCCAGAAATGTGAAAATAGGCCACCTGGCACAGATTATTTTTTGACCAAGCGTGCGACCTCAGATTTTAGCTCGTCCAGGTTGGAACTTTTGACGACATAGGCATCTGCCAGCCAGGAGGAAAAGTCATCTTTGTAGCAGTTGTAAGCACTGCAGAGTATCACCGGTAGACCGCTACGTTCTTTGACGATTTTTTGCAGCATCTCTAAGCCGCTTTCCTGTTTGATCTGAATGTCGAGAACAACCAGGTCGATCACTTCTTTTTCAAGGGCTGCCGCTGCAGTTGCGCAGTCTTCAGCTGTGACAACATCGTAGCCCTCATCCTCAAGTTCTGCTGCGTAAAGCAGCCGCAGACCGGGTTCGTCATCCACAACCAAAATTTTAGCCATTTGAAACCTCCTTTTGACTTCACGAACATAGCATAATTATCTGGAATTATAGCATCAATAGGTCGTTTGGCAACGAATTCTAGTCGCCAAAAGTTACTTGCTCTGATCTGTGCAAACTGGCATCATCTGCGCCATGCGAAAGAAAGCTTTTAGACTCTATTCGACCTACCTGAAACAACACTTCGGTGGTCGTGTTCATAAAATCTCGATTGACGCCGGTTTTGGTTGCCCAAATCGTGAAGGTGGTCGGGATTCACACGGTTGTCTGTTTTGCGAGCCCGGTGGTTCGGGATCGGTCGGAATCGAACGGAACGAGCCGATCGCGGTGCAGATCGAACGGGCCGAAGAGATCATGCGGCGGAAGTATCGGGCCAAGTATTTCATCGCCTACTTTCAGCCGTTCTCCAACACCTTTGCTCCGGTCGATGTGTTGCGCGATTGTTACGATCAAGCGCTAGCGGTTGATGACGTGGTCGGCTTGGCCGTCGGTACCCGTCCCGATTGTCTGCCACCGGAAACCCTTGATCTGCTTGCCGAGTACCATCAGCAAACCTATTTCTGGCTGGAGCTTGGGTTGCAGACGATTCACAACCGGAGCCTCGATTTTCTACAACGAGGGCATGATTATCAGTGTTTCCTCGATGCATATCGCCAGGCAAAAGAGCGTGGCATCAAAGTCTGTGTTCATCTGATCCTCGGTTTGCCGGGCGAATCACGCGAAGACATTCTAGCCACGGCCGAAGAGATGGCTCGGCTCAAAATCGATGGTGTGAAGCTTCATCTGTTGCATGTTTTGGAAGGAACGCCGCTGGGTGATCTGTACAAACAGGGGCAGATCGAGATGTTCGAGCTCCAAGAATACGTTGAACTGGTCGTCGATGTGATTGAACGTCTTCCGCCCGACACTTTGATTCAGCGGCTGACCGGTGATGGGCCGCGGCATATCCTGCTGGCACCGCTTTGGTCGATGAACAAATGGGAAGTGCTCAATGCGATTGATGCAGAACTGGAGCGTCGCGGAACGGTGCAGGGTGAGAAATATTCAGGTTGACTTGTGAGGTGGGGGGCGTACGCCCCGCAAAACGAGGATGGTGATTTGCTCAGTCGGGATCAGGAACGATCCGTACTGGTGACAACCTGTTGCGGAGTCTCCGGGGCAGGTGTTGCCCCTCCCCAGGAAATCAACAGCAGGGAGGCCCACGCGATGCTAATGAATAAAATTATAATCCTGAACATGGCGCGTAATCTAGCAGACAAAAAAATCAGAATCAACCACAGAGTGCGCTTTGCTGAAAATAGTCGTAATAGCCGCTTGCCGCGATCTTTGCCGGCGTGATATCGTCCCTCTTCTTTACTCATTTATCTGGATTATTTACCCATACATGTAAAGCGCTATTTAAAAGCGCGACACCTTTGGTTGTAGTTAGATGTTTGATCTTAACAGTTTGAATCCACAACAGCGTGAAGCTGTCTCGCATATCGACGGACCATTGCTGCTGCTGGCTGGTGCCGGCTCGGGGAAGACCCGCGTCATCACGTGCCGGATCGTTTATTTGTTGCAGGAATGTGGCGTGCCAGCGCAACAGATTCTTGCGGTCACTTTCACCAACAAAGCTGCTCGTGAAATGAGAGAGCGCGTTGAAGAGATGGTTGGCAAGAAAGCCTGCAAAGGGATGGTGATCGCAACCTTCCATTCTCTTTGTGTTCGTATCCTCAAAGCCAATATCGAACGGCTCGGCTACAAAAAGAATTTTTCCATTTATTCAGCCTCTGATCAGCAGCAGCTGGTGAAGAGATTGCTGAAGGAGAAAATTGCTGATGCGACCGGCAAGGATGCCGATCAGGTTCTCTGGCAGATTTCTGCCGCCAAAAATCGCCTGATTGATCCGGAACAGTTTCAGTCGGATAGCCGTGATCCGATCTCTTGTATGACGGCGTTGGTTTATCCGCGCTATCAAAAAGAACTGAAAGCTTATAATGCCGTCGATTTTGATGATCTGCTGGTGTTAACGGTGAAGCTTCTGGAACAAAATCCCGACCTGCTGCAGCACTATCAGCAGTATTTCCGCTATCAGATGGTCGATGAATATCAGGACACCAACCCGGTTCAGTATCGTCTGCTCAAGCTGTTGGCTGGTGGGCATGGGAATCTCTGCGTGGTAGGTGATGATGATCAATCGATTTACGGCTTCCGGGGGGCTGATGTCGAAACGATCCTTAATTATGAGCGCGACTTTCCAGGCACCACGCTGATCAAGTTGGAACAGAATTACCGTTCCAGTGGCAATATCCTGGCTGCTGCTAATGCGGTGATTCAAAACAATGCTAAACGAAAAGAAAAAGCTCTCTGGACTTCGGACGAAGACGGGACGCCCATCGATTACTTGCTCTGCGCCGATGATGAGGATGAGGCCTGTCAGGTTATCGAACGGATTTACGCTGAGATTTCAAGGCGCAAACTTGAATATTCCGATTTTGCCATTCTCTATCGCACCAATACTCAATCGCGCTCTTTTGAGGAGCAGTTACGTTACGCGAACATCCCATTTGTGTTGATTGGCGGGCAGCAGTTTTTTGATCGCAAAGAGGTCAAGGATGTAATCGCCTATCTCAAAGTGCTGTTGAATCCTTTTGATGAGGTCAATTTGCTGCGGGTTTTGAATTACCCGAAACGTAACATCGGTGCCACCAGTGCCGATAAGTTGATCCGATATTCTGCCGAAACTGAGCTGCCGTTGTGGAATGTTTTGCAGCAACCGGAGCAGGTTGCAGATTTGAATCCACGCACACTTGAAGCTATTGGTGGTTTTGTCGAATTGCTGGAGAAATATCGCCAGCGTTTTAAGCAACCGCTTCGTTTAACGGAAAGTCTGCGTGAGCTGCTCACCGAACT
>CALZLE010000504.1 GCA_945788205.1 uncultured Desulfuromonadales bacterium | reverse complement strand
GTATATCATCTCAGACGGTATTGGCCAGAGCGCAATGACCGTCTTGAAAGCGAGTATGATCCAATTTGATCTACCGCAGTCAGCCTTGCGGATATTTTCAAAGATGGAAAATCCGGAAAAAGTGAAAAACATCTTGATGGAAGCAAAAGAAAAGAACGCTTTTGTCGCTTTCACTATTGCAAAGAAAGAGACGCGTAAGCTGGTACACGAGATATGCCTCGCGGAGGGTTTGAAGCATGTGGACATATTAGGTCCGCCACTTGAGGAACTGACAGCATATTTGGGCAAAGAACCGAAAGAAGATGCCAACCTGCTCAGAAGGGTCGATAGCAAGTATTTTAAGCGGATCGAAGCGATTGAGTTTTCAATGAAGTACGATGATGGCAAGGACGTCAATAAAGTCTTTGAGGCGGATATTATCATTCTGGGGCTATCCCGAACGTCCAAGACTCCAACCTCGTACTTCTTAGCCCAGCAGGGATACAAAGTGGTGAACATTCCACTGATGCCGGAAGTCCCTATCCCTGATGAAGTTTACCAAGTTGATCAAAGTCGAATCGTTTGTTTGGTCATGGATTCGGAAGTGTTGCAAAAGATCAGAAGCGCCAGAATAAAACACTACAAAACCCAAAGTAATTATACCGACCTGAGGCGTATTTTTGATGAAATGGAAATGGTTCACAATCTAAAAAAGAAAAACAAAAAGTGGCGGATTGTCGATACGACAAACAAATCGGTGGAAGAAACGGCCAGAGAAATAATCAGCATGGTATATGGACAGGGACAGGGCCATTAGCTGATCTGCAGCCCTAAAATTAAATCAATCTGAATTTGATCTGACACTGGTGGTCAGATCAAATTCAGACTTTTACAGTACTGGTTAAGGCCCCGGCATTTCTGCCGGGGCGGTGAGGCTGTTAATCAGTGCGCAATTTATTCGAATTGGTAATGGAAGTGATATTTACGCTTTTTGCCGTCTTCCAGCTTGGAGGCGACATAAAAATGGTAAATCCCCTTTTCCGGCAGAACGATATCGGCCCCGAAATGGCCCTGCATGCCCATCAGCATGATGGCTTTGCCGGTTTCGCCATTGGGATACTCGATCTTCAGCGCCGCCTGACCTTCCTCGATATGCTTCTTGCTTTCAGCGTCCTGGAACATCACGGCAAAATGATGAGTCTCCTTCATCTTCATCTTGGCCATCGCCGCCTGCACGTCCTTCAGGTGCCCCATGCCCATGACCCCGTCCACGACTTCATTTTCGAGCATGATGGTATCCTTATCCATCTTCATCCCCATCTTGCCGTGGTCCATGTCCATCTTCTTGTCCATCTTACCGTGGTCCATGTCCATCTTCTTGTCCATCTTGCCATGGTCCATGTCCATCTTCTTACCGTGGTCACCGCTGGCAAAGGCGGACATCGGCAGCAGCAAACATGCCAGGGCCAAAATTGCGATTGTTGTTCTTTTCATGGTTTTTCCTCCGTTCAAGGTCAGTTGCGGATATCCGCGTTTTGGCTTTCGCCACTATGAGTTCGAAATACTGATTATTAATCGTGCAGTTCTTCCAACGCCGTCGGTTCAGCTGATTTATCCAGCCCCCGCTGTCGCCAGATGAAGTAGATGACCGGGAAGACCAGCAGTTCCATCACTCCCGAGGTGATCACCCCGCCGACCATCGGCGCGGCGATCCGCTTCATGACGTCGGCCCCGGCGCCGTGACTCCACATGATCGGGATCAGGCCGGCGATAATCACGCAGATGGTCATGACCTTCGGCCGGATCCGCTTGACCGCGCCGTGGTGGATCGCCTGGATCAGGTCGCCGCGATTGGCCATCCGGTTGTTCTCTTTCCAGAGCTCGTAAGCCAGATCGAGATAGAGCAGCATGACCACCCCGGTCTCAGCCGAGATCCCCGCCAGGGCGATGATTCCGACCCAGACCGCCACCGACATATTGTAATCGAGAGCCCAGAGGAACCAGAAGCAACCAACCATCGACAGCGGCAGAGCGACGAAAATAATCCCGGTTTTGACCAGCGACTTGGTGCTGGTATAGATGATGACAAAAATAATCAGCAGGGTCAGCGGGATGACCACTTTGAGCTTGGCCGCTGCCGCCTGCATATATTCGTACTGACCACTCCAGACCAGATTGTAGCCTGCCGGCAGTTTGATCTTCTCCTCAACCACCTTCTGCGCGGCTGCCACATAGGTGCCGACGTCGATACCGGACAAATCAACATAGACCCAGGCAGTACGGCGGGCATTCTCGCTCTTGATGCCGGGCGGTCCTTTGCGGATCTTGATCTCGGCGACCTGGGAGACAGGAATGTGCTTGCCGCCGGGGAGCGGGATCAACACCCGCTGCAGTGCCTGCAGGTCGTTGCGGTAATCGCGGGCATAACGGATATTGACCGGGTAACGCTCCAGCCCTTCGACGGTTTGCGTGACGTTCATACCGCCGATCGCCGATTGAATGGTATCCTGAACATCGCCCACGGTCAGTCCGTAGCGCGCCACCGCAGCCCGGTCGATATCAAAGTCGAGATAGTTGCCACCGACCACCCGCTCGGAATAGACGCTCAGGGTGCCCGGCACCTCTTGTATCACCGCCTCGATCTCTTCGCCAAGTTTCGACAGCACATCGAGGTCATCGCCCATGATCTTGATGCCGAGCGGGGTCTTGATGCCGGTGGAAAGCATGTCGATGCGGGTTTTGATCGGCATGGTCCAGGCATTGGTCAGCCCGGGAAACTGGATCGCGTCATTAAGTTCCTTCTTCAGTTCCTCGATGCTGATGGTCCCCTGCTTGGGCCAGACCCAGCCGAGCGGCTCTTTGCTCCACTCCGGCCAGTCGTCGTAAAAACGCTCCTTTTCAACCTGGCGCCATTCCTCCTCCGGCTTGAGCATGATGGTGGTTTCAATCATCGACAACGGCGCCGGGTCGGTGGCGGTCTCAGCGCGACCAACCTTGCCGAAAACGTGATGCACCTCGGGGAACTGGGCAATGATCCGGTCGGTCTGCTGCAGCAGTTCCTTGGCCTTGGTGATCGAAATCCCCGGCAGGGTAGTCGGCATGTAGAGCAGGTCGCCCTCATAAAGCGGCGGCATGAATTCCGAACCCATCTTTTGCAGCGGAAAGGCGATCGACATGGTGACCAATAGGGCGACCACCAGCGTCATTTTGCGCCATCTGATGACAAAATCGACCATCGGGTTATAGGCCCAGAACAGGAACCGGTTGATCGGATTCTTTTGCTCATCAGGGATTTTCCCCCGCACAAACCAGCCAAGCAGCACCGGCACAAGGGTCACCGAGAGCAAGGCTCCGGCGGCCATGGCGTAGGTCTTGGTAAAAGCCAGCGGCTTGAACATCCGCCCCGACTGCTCCCCCAGAACAAACACCGGGAAGAAGGAGACGGTAATCACCAGCAGAGCATAAAACAGTGAAGGGCCGACTTCCTTGCAGGAGTCGGTGATAATTGCCCAGTGTTCCTTTTTGCCGCGATCACGCTCCAGATGTTTGTGGGCATTTTCGATCATGATGATAGCAGCGTCGATCATCGCGCCGATGGCAATGGCGATTCCGCCCAGGCTCATGATGTTGGCATTGATCCCCTGCCAGTACATGACCATGAAGGCCATCAGGATCGCTATCGGCAGGGTCAAAATGGCGACCAGGGAACTGGGCAGGTGGAACAGGAACAGTGCTGTGATCACCGCAACGACGATACTCTCCTCGATCAGCTTCACGGTCAGATTATCGACCGCCCGCTCGATCAGGCCACTACGATCATAGACGGTCCGGATCTTGACCCCTTCGGGCAGGCCGGACTGCAATGCTTCCAGCTTCTCCTTGACCTTTTCAATGGTTTTGAGCGCGTTGCCGCCGTAACGCATGATCACCACGCCACCGACCACTTCACCCTGGCCATCCAGTTCGGCGAGCCCGCGGCGCAGCTCCGGCCCGATCGTCACTCTTGCCAGATCGCGCAGCAGAATCGGCGTGCCACGCATATCGGTGCCGACCACGACCTGTTCTATATCGGCGGCCGATTTAAAATAACCTAACCCCCGCACCATGAATTCGGTTTCCGCCATTTCAACCAATCTGCCGCCAACATCATTATTGCTGCGCTTGATCGCCTTTCTTATCTGCGGAATGGTCAGATGATAGGCCAGCAGCCGGTCGGGATCGATCTCGACCTGATACTGTTTGACGTAGCCGCCGATAGAGGCAACTTCCGAGACGCCGTCGACCGCGGTCAGCTCGTATCGCAGAAACCAGTCCTGAATCGAGCGCAGCTGTTGCAGATCGTGCTGATCACTCTCAAGCACATATTCATAGACCCAGCCGACCCCGGTGGCATCCGGGCCCAAGCTCGGGGTGACACCGGCAGGCAATTTGCCCGCAGCATAGTTCAGGTATTCCAGCACCCGTGAACGGGCCCAGTAAAGATCGGTGCCATCCTCGAAGATAATATAGACAAACGAAAGACCGAAGAAGGAGTAGCCGCGCACGGTTTTCGCCTGCGGCACCGCCAGCATCTGGGTGGTCAGGGGATAGGTGACCTGATCCTCGACCACCTCGGGAGCCTGACCTGGGTACTCGGTAAAGACGATAACCTGCACATCCGACAAGTCCGGGATGGCGTCCAACGGGGTTTTCGACAGGGCGTAGATGCCGCCGACGATCATAAAGAAGGTCAGCAGCACCACCATGAACTTGTTCTTGATCGACCATTCGATGATATGTTCAAGCATGCTTATGCCTTTTGCGTGGTTCGGGTTGCAGAATCATTTTCCGTGCAATATATCTTCCAGGGCTGCCGGCTTACTCGAACAGATCGTCAGCAGTCTCGGCCTTTTTGCCCGCTTTGCTTTCATCGCCGAACAGATCGTCCGCCGACTCTGCATCTTCTGCGCCTGAAGAATCTTTTTCTCCGGCCGACGAGCGTGCATCGAGCATTTTCTGGATCGCTTCGCGCAGCTTGCTTTCCGAATCAAGCATGAACTGGGCCGAGGTCACCACCCGTTCCCCTGCGAGCAATCCCTGCAGAACCTGGACCTGCCCCGCACCATCCTGCAAGCCGATCTTGATCTGGCGCGGCTCGAACTTACCTTCATCCAGGGCAACGAAGACCGTTTGTTTCTCGCCGGAGTGAAGAATAGCTTCCTGCGGCACCACCAGGGCATCGGTCATCGCCTGCCCCTGCAAGCGGACATTGACATACATATCGGGCCGCAGCTCGAAGTCAGCGTTCTCAAACACCAGGCGCGCCTTGACGGTGCGGGTTTTCGCTTCGACGTACGGGTAGATATAGTCAACCTTGGCGGTCAACGGCTGGCTGCTGGCATAGGGTAGATAAACCGTCGCCTGCTGGTCAACCTTGACCCAGGGAAGCTCATACTCGTACAGATCAGCGTAGACCCAGACCCGAGAGATGTCGGAAATCTGGAACAGCTCCATCCCCGGCTTGATATGCATCCCTTCATTGACCATCTTCATCGAGACGATCCCGTCGTAGGGGGCATAGAGGGTCAGCCGCTTCTGCACCTTGCCGCTGGTTTCGATCTGCTTGATCTGCCGGTCGCTGATATCCCACAGCTTGAGCCGCTGCCGAGAGGCCTCCAACAGCCGCTGGCCACTTTCGGCAATCTGCTTAAAACTGGATTGGGAGACCGCTTCCAGGGTGTCCTTGGCCAGCAGCAGCTCTTCCTGCGCGGTGACCAGCTCGGGACTGTAGATTTCCAGCAGTGCCTGCCCCTTTTTCACCTGTTGACCGGTTTCATTGACATAGAGTTTTTCCACCCAGCCGGCGATCTTGGCGTTGACCGAATACTGCTTCGGCTCTTCGTAGCCGACCAGACCGACGGTGCTGATCTCACGGCTGATATCGGCTTTTTTCACCAGAGCTGTCCGAACCCCCATGTTCTGCGCGGTCACCGGGTCGATGCTGATGATCGCGCCACCTGGTGCCTGGTCCTCATAGACCGGGATCAGGTCCATCCCCATCGGCGACTTGCCCGGCTCATCGCGGATGTAGGTTGGATCCATCGGCGCCTGCCAGTATTTGATCTTGCGTTCGCCGCTCGGTTCACTACCGCCGCCACCGGCAACACCCGCTTTTAACGGCGTTAAATCCATCCCGCAGATCGGGCAGCTGCCCGGTTCGTCAACAATAATCATCGGATGCATGCCGCAGGTATACTTGGCGTTTTCGGCGTGCACGTGAGCCGGACCGGAATCGGTCAAAGACCGTTCACCGCTCAGGTTTCCGGTAACATAGGCCAGCCCCCCGGAGAGGATCAGGGCAAGGCAAAATAACAGGGCCAGAGAATTTTTGTGCATGGCTTTCATGATTATTGTCCTTCACGGGATTGGCGAGAAGTGTCCTTGAGCAGTTCATTTTCGAGACCGGCGGCAAACACCAGCTTGGCGAGTCCCCGCTCGTGGTCGGTCAGGGCCCGATAGTAGTCGATCTCGTAGCGGTAAAGGGTCAACAACGAGTCGAGCAGGTCGAGAAAATCGACCTTATCGACCTGATAGGCTGCCAGCGTCGACTTGAAGGTCTGGTCGGCCTGCGGGATGATTCCGGTCTTGTAAAGTTCGGTCTGCGCCATCGCTTCATTCATCCGGGTCAGGGAGCGATGGATATCCAGGTCGACCTTGGTGCCAAAATCCTGGTAACGTTGATAGGCCATGCGCAGACCGGAGTCGGCCTCGGCAACGGCCGCATTGAGGCGACGTTTATAAACCGGAAGATTGATCGTGACGCCGGCACTGATAAAGTCGCTGCCACCGTCCGGCAGGTTGTCATCCCGCCAGCGGTAACCGCCCCAGACATTAAAATCGGGTTTATAGTTCAACTTGGCCAAGGTCCTCTGCTCTTTGAACTGATCGATCAGCGAGCGGTAGGCGGCGAACAGCGGCCGACGCTGCTGCGCCCCCCCCTGCAACTCACCCAGAGCGAGCGCATCATGACCCAGCACGGGAATCGGCTGTTCCCCCAGCGGTTGATCGGTTTTCCGCCCGACCAGATTGTTCAGTTCGGCCAAGGTTGACTCTTCCTTTTCCTGCAGGTCCAAGAGCTTGTCATACAGTTTTGACCGTTCCACCTGCGCCTTCAACACGTTCTGTTGCAGGCCTTTACCGACCTGGTAGCGGGTTTCTGTGAGGCGGATAAAGTCATCAAGAATATCGATGTTCTGGTTGGTCAACTCGATCGCCTGACGTTGAAAAAGCAGCCGATACCAGGCATCCTTCACCTGCTGACGCAATCTCAGCCGGGCATCCTGGTAAGCGTTGGCATACCAGAGCGCTCTCTGCTTAGCCATCCCACCCCTGGCCGCCAACTTCCCGGGAAAAGGGAATTTCTGCGCCAGGGTCAGGGTGCTGCCTGACATCGGGGTGGAATCGGTGTTAAATTCATCAACCGGGATATTGATCAGACCAACACCCAGCATCGGATCATCCAGAGAGTTCGCCTGATCCTCCTTGAAACTGACCATTTCAGCTCGATCACGGGCGGCCAGAAGTTCAGGGTTATTCTGGTCCGCCTCTTCCAGCAATTGCACCAACTGAGAAGATTCAGCCGCCAAAGACTGGATAGTTGTAAACAATAAGGCCGCGAACAATAAGCTGACCGTTTTCATGCGTATCGGTATCAAAGCGAACTCCTATGGACTTAGAAAATTAAAAATTCTCCATTGAGTATAACAGGTTTCATGCCAAAACAATTAACCTAACAATAACTGTCACTTATAAGAATAAATCGAAAGATATGACCATTTTACGCAGAATATTCTACAGTCAGGTCAGGATATTCTGCAGCGTCATTCAAACAAAAATACAAAAAATCACAATCAAAATTTCGTAAAATTTTATCTGATCGCCCTATTGAAACAATGTTAAAATGTGCCATCATGTTCAATTATGATTTACAGACGTCCCATATCTGCTATAGTTCCGAGGATTATTAAGCCTACGTGTGTTTCCGCCGAATCGCGTTGAGACCACTAAAGCATAGTGAAACGAGTTTGATACCACCGGACCTGAAGTCTGGTGATATCCCAAATTGAACTGGATTTCTCAGCTCCAGACCCCGCACTGCGGAGAGGTCATTTCATGCTGAAATCCAGCCTGACCCGCCTTAAAAGGCGGCCGGAAAGGTTTAAAAAAAATGAGTAAGAAGATGTTGATCAACGCCTCCCACCCGGAGGAAAATCGGGTGGCGATCGTTGTTGATGGCGTATTAAGTGAACTCGATATCGAGATCGCAGGGCAGGAACAAACCAAAGGAAACATCTATAAAGCGGTGGTGGTTCGGGTTGAAACCGGACTGCAGGCCGCTTTTGTCGATTATGGTGCCGAAAAACTCGGTTTTCTGCAGATCGGCGAAATCCACTCCAGTCTATATCCCCCAAAAGATGACAACAAAGGCCGCCCGCGGATCAATGACATTCTGCATCGTGGCCAGGAAATCCTGATCCAGATCGTCAAAGAGGAGCGTGGCAATAAAGGTGCTGCGCTGACCACCAACCTGTCGCTTCCCGGTCGCTATATGGTTTTGATGCCCGATAGCACGACCAAAGGGGTTTCGCGTAAAATCCAGGATGACCCGGAGCGGAAAAAACTGAAGCGGACCATGGCCGAACTTGATCTGCCGGAACGGATGGGCTACATCGTTCGAACCGCCGGAATTGGCAAAGAAAAAGAAGAGCTGAAACGCGATTTCGACTATCTGGTTCGCCTGTTTGAAGGGATTATCGCCCGCAAAGATCAGATCAAGGCACCGTCACAGCTTTATCAGGAATCGAATCTGGTGATCCGTTCAATCCGGGACTATTTCAGTACCGAAATGGACGAAGTGTTGATCGATGACCAGAAAGTTTTTCAGGAGACCAAAGATTTCTTCGCTCTGGTGATGCCGGAACTGGCACATCTGGTAAAGCAACATCGCGAACGTCGCCCGATTTTTTCCCGCTATCAGATCGAAGAGCAAATTGACGCGCTGTCGAAAAACCAGATCCCTCTACCATCTGGTGGTTCCATTGTTATCGATCAGACCGAAGCACTGGTCGCCATCGACGTCAACTCAGGAAAGATGTCCAGTGAAAGTGGAATCGAAGCGACGGCTTCGAAAACCAACGTCGAAGCTGCGGCCGAAGTCGGTCGTCAATTGCGACTGCGCGACCTCGGCGGATTGGTGGTCATCGATTTTATCGACATGCGCGACCGCAAGCATATCCGCGAAGTTGAACAGGAGCTGCGCAAAGCGCTCAAGGATGACAAAGCCAAGGTTTCTGTCGGCCGCATTAGCCAATTTGGTTTGATGGAAATGAGCCGTCAACGACTCAAGCCAACACTGAGCGTCGGTTCTTACTTGGAGTGCTCACATTGCCAAGGCAAAGGACGTGTCAGAAGTGCCGAAAATCAAGCGGTTGGACTACTGCGTCAGATTCACGCTGCAGCATCCAAAGGACACATTGGCCACATCGAAGCCTGGGTTCCTCTTGATGTTGCCAACGACTTGCTGAACAGTAAGCGACAATCACTCGTTGAGCTGGAACAGAAACTTAATCTGATAGTGACGATCTTCGGGCGTGCCGGAATGAGTCCTGGTGAGCTTGACTTTGAGCTGCACAAAAGAGAGAAGAACGGCGATTCCAACCGTGAAATCGCTCCGGTAACGCACTCCAATCAAATTGAAAGTGCCTTAGCGGCTCAACAGGAAGAGAGTCCGGAAACAGGCGATAACAAGGTTGCGGCCACAGCTGAAAACAAAACAGACGGGCCGGACAACGAAGCCCCCGCCGAAGAGAAGAAGTCTCGCCGTCGTCGCCGGCGCCGGCGGAGAAAGACGGATCAATCAGGCAACGCCGGAGGTGAAAAGACGGCTGAACAAACTGCGGGGGCACAACCAGCAGAAACACCCCAAGAACAGTCTGATCCTACAGCAGCACCAACGGCCGAAGGTAGCGAAGTAGAAAAACCTGCGGAGACCGCCAAAGAAGTCAGTTCTGAAAACTCTGAAGGTGCCGATACGGCTCCAGCAGAAGAAAAGCCGAAACGCCGTCCTCGCCGCCGGCCAAGAAAAATAGCCGCACAAACGCCGGCAGAAGTTCCAGCAGCCGAGGCAGCAGCAGAAACAAAACCGACGGAAGAAACGCCGCTGGAAGAGAAACCGAAACGCCAGGCCAGTGAGAAAGTTGCGGAGGCCGTTGCTGAAGTAGCGTCGGTGGACACAACACCAACTGAAACAGCACCAGCAGAAGAGAAGCCAAAACGTCGACCGCGGCGGACCAGTAAGAAAGTTGCGGAGACCTCTGCTGAAGCAGCTCCAGAGGACGCAACACCGACTGACGCAGCACCAGCGGAAGAGAAACCGAAACGCCGGCCGCGCCGGACCAGTAAGAAAGTTGCTGCGACCTCTGCTGAAGCAGCTCCAGAGGACGCAACACCGACTGACGCAGCACCAGCGGAAGAGAAACCGAAACG
>CALZLE010000503.1 GCA_945788205.1 uncultured Desulfuromonadales bacterium | reverse complement strand
CGCATCACCAAAGAAGGTGCCACCAAAGAACAGAAAGCTGCGCTGATCAAAGGTGCGACACAATTACTGGTCGATGTGCTCGGCAAAAATCCGGCGACCACCGTCGTCACCATCGATGAACTCGACACCGACAACTGGGGGATCGCTGGCGAAACAGTCACTGTCCTGCGGCAAAAAAATTAGAAAAGTTGAAAAAAACCAGAACAACGGTAATATGTGCGAAAAAGGGAGGCCACAAAATGATGAACAATGAAGAAGTGATCAATGTCTGTCAGGCAATTTCCCACGGAAACCCGCGCCAGGTCTGGCACATAAAGAGCAATCAACGAGGAACTGTCGTTGGCTGCGAAGGAAAAGAGCTGACCGTAAAAGTAGGCCGGTCAACAAAAGTCTGGAAAATCGAGGATTGCGAAGAGCGCAGCATTAACTGACGCAGCAACCCTCCTTTAACTCTCCGGATTATCTCTTCCGACGAAAACCCTGAATCGGCGACGCTGTGGTCCCTCCACCATCACCTCTGATTTAACCAACAGCTGCCTTTATAAATAAGAACAGCCCTAACCCATCTCCCGGGCTGGGGCTGTTGCTTTTCTATCCATGAAAACAAGTCCGGAAAACTACTTCAACATCTCCAAAAACTGCTTCTGATCGAGGCAAACGTGCCGGGCGACGTCTCGCTCCACCTTTTTTTCCGCGACCAGATGAGCCAAACTGCTGTCGAGAGAGACAAATTCTTCTGCATTAACCAGCTGATTGCGGATTTGATGATCTTTCCCCTCGCGGATCAGGTTGGCCACCCGGTGACTGTTCGCCAGCTTTTCGAACGCCGGAATCCGACCATCGGAGTGGCGCGCCTTGAGCAAGCGCTGATGAAACGAAAGAAGCAGGTTATCCGCCAACTGAACGCGAATCTGCTGTTGTTGCTCCGCTTTGAAGACATCGATAATCCGGTTGATCGCCATGACACTGTTGTTGGCATGCAGGCTGCTGATCACCAGGTGACCTGTATCGGCCGCTTCCAGAGCAATAGCAATCGACTCCCGGTCGCGCATTTCACCGATCATTATGACATCTGGCGCTTCCCGATAAATATGTCGCAGCCCTTCATGAAACGAGGAGGTATCGATGCCGACTTCGCGCTGGTTGACATTACTGTTTTTGTGCTGATGCAGATACTCGATCGGATCTTCAATGGTGATGATGTTCCGCTTGCTTTTGCTGTTGATGATATCGATCATCGCCGCCATGGAGGTGCTTTTCCCGTGACCATTCGGCCCGGAAACCAATACCAGCCCCTGGGACTTAAGAGCATAATTCTCCAGCCAACTTGGCAGGTTGAGCTGAGCAAGGGTCGGGATATCTTCTACGATGTGGCGGATCGCGATTGAAATGCTGGTCCGCTGGCGGTAGACATTGATCCGAAAACGGCCTAACGCGTGATCGGTCAGGGCAAAATCGATATCCTTTTTCTCCTGAAACTCCTCTCGCTGTTGCCGGGCCATCAGATCATAGGCGTAGAGCTCGACTTGTTCTGGGGTCAACAAAGGAGTCTCCAGTCGCACCAGCTCATGATTTTCTTTGAGCGATGGCCGGGTCCCGGCAACCAGCAGTAAATCGGATGCACCCGAGTCAGCCAAAGTGGTACAGAGCTCCCAAACGCTGGGGTATTGCAAATTGTCCGAAGCTTCCAGTTTGAACTTTTTCTCCGGAATTTCCCGCTTGGCTAACTCCTTGATCGCCATCAGCAGCTGATAAGCCGGAACGACCATGGTCTTTATCGGCCGACCGAGAATTCGCGGAAGGTCGTCCACTGCCGGTTTCTGGTCAGGCGTCATCACCGCCAGAACCACCGTCTTGCCATAAAAAGCAACCGGCAGAACCTGATATTTATTCAGCTGTTCTATCGACAGAAGTTTCAACGCCTTGGGATCAAGGCGGATATCGAGCAGGTTGGCAACCGGGTGGCCAAGTTGGTCCGACAGCGCCTTGACCAGAGTCTTGGCTTCAATCAGGTTCAGCTCGACCAGTTTAGAGCCGATCTGACCGCCCGACTTCTCCTGTTGCTGCAGAGCCTTATCCAGCTGGTCATGGGTCAAGGCCCGTTCTTCCAGCAGATATTCTCCCAACTTCCTTCTTTTCGGTCCCAACTGCTCTTCGGCCATAACTGCTCCCTCGGTGACAAAATTCGAAAGGCCCTGCTTTGCGAAAGGCTATAAGTTTAGCAGGGGGGCAAAAAAAGAAAACTTTTTTAATAAAGCTCGCTTATCAGTCTAATTTGCCCATATCCCGGTGCAGCTCTTTGCGTAACCGACAGGCGATAGAACCGACTTGTCCCTGATTGATGGTGAAATCATCAACCTTGACGACCGGCATCACTTCCAGTGAAGTCGAAGTGATAAAGACCTCATCGGAAAACTTCAGATCCTGCAGTTTGAATTCGCCGCTGACCACCCGCAGGTTCAGTTTTTCTTCACAGAGACGAATAATCGTTGAACGGGTCACCCCTTCGAGCAGGCCGGTCGAAGCGTCAGGGGTAAAAACCCACTGATCTTTCGTCCAGAAGATATTCGACGAAGCGCCCTCGCAAATCTGCTCTTTATTGTTGAGCATTACCACTTCGAAGGCCCCGTTCGCCTTCGCTTCGAGCTTACCGAGCAAGCTGTTCAGGTTGCTGATCGATTTGATCTTCGGATTGATCGCCTCGGGGGCGTTACGCCGAATCTGCGCCACCCGCAGCTCAATCCCCTGTTGATAGTGACTGCTGTCAAAACCTTGAAATTCACGCCCAACCACCAGGCAGGTCAGGTCGTTGGTCAGATTACGCTGAAAACCGATTTCGCCCCGCCCGCGGGTGATAGTGATCCGGTAGTAAGCGTCGTGCAAACCGTTTTTCTTTCGCAGCTCCAGTAGAATTTTCTCAAGCGCCTGCTGCTGATAAGGCACGGGATAACAGAGCGCTTCGGCAGACTGCAGCAAGCGGTCATAATGCTGGGGATACTGATAGAGCTGATCACCGATGGAGCGAAAACTTTCGAATATTCCATCACCGTAGAGAAAGCCCTGATCGAAAACCGAGACCATCGCCTGGTCGCTTTCGACAAATTCTCCATTCAAATATACGTAGCTCATGATTCGCCCTTCAGGTTGGTAACGTTGAGGAAGCTTCAGTTTAACGTAAATGAGCCGAGAACAAAACCGCCCCACTCATCGGCAAGATAAGCGGGGCGGATAATTCCTCGGCGGTGTCAAATTCTAGATGCGGATGTCGATATAGCCGCGATCTCTCAGTTCCTGCGCCCACTCTTTGAAACGGATGTCGGTCTTCTCTTGCTTCAACTGCTTCTCAATATCCCCTTTAACCCGGTCGAAAAGGTTGATATCGCCGGGGTTGCGGGCGGTCACTAGAAACAGATGCAGCTGGCTGTTCATCTGCACCGGCTCGCTGACCTGACCAACTTCGAGCCCGACCAGTGCATCACGCAATTGAACGGTCAAATCATCTTCGATCAGATTACCCATATCGCCGCCGAAAACACCATCGCCCTGAGAGCTGAGAACCGTGTCAAAATCTTCACCACTGGTCAACTGATCACGCGTCATTTCGACCTGCTTGCGTAGGTCTGCCATGTCGGCTGCGCTGATATTCGCCGGGACTTCGTAACTGATACTGCTGACCCGCACCTGAGGCTTGGCTCGATACTCATCGATATGCTCACGGAAATAGTCGCGAACTTCACCACTGGTCACTTGCACCTTGTAGTTAACTTCGCGACCGAGCAGTTTGTAGCGCAAGATCTCCTTCTTTATCTGATTACGGTAATCTTCAAAAGACATCCCTTGGGCCTCAACCGCGCTTTTCAACATATCAGCAGTCAGCTTGTTTTTAATCTGAACATCTTCGATTGCAGCATTTAGCTCCGGATCGGGAACCGTTAACTCCAGCTCCTTAATCCGCTGTTCGACCAGTTTTTCATTGATCAAATTTTCCAGCACCCGCGCTTTTAACTCATCAAACTGCTTACTGGTCAGCTGGTTGCCCTTGGCATCGGTCGCCAGGGCATCGAGGACCGCCTTGTCCAGCTGATAGCTGCTGACGATATCGTCGTTGACCACAGCCACAACCCTGGTCAGGGTTTTTGCTGCAAGAGGTGGAGCAGCCACGAGGAGCACCAACAGGAGCAAAAGCAAAAATCGTTTCATAATTTGTCTTCCTTGTCGCATATCATTTCGATTTATTTTTCGGTCTGTTTTGTTTTTAGCAGATCCCAGTTCACAGAAACCTGCGTATCTGCATGCAGCTCTTCCAGCCATTTTTGAAAAGCGTCTTCTTCACGCTGCTGTGAAAGCTGTTCCATGATTTCCTTTTTCACCGCAGCAAAAGCCCGCAACCCGGCTCGCCGGCGCCGCTCTACCAAGAACAGGTGGATCCCATAAGGACTTTCGACCGGATCACTCAGTTGCCCAGCGGCCAGATTGAATAGCACCTTATCAAATTCCGGCGGCAGCTGCCCTTTAGAAAAGTATCCGAGGTTACCACCATTTTCACGATCGGGCGACAACGAATGTTCTCGCGCCAGCGTGGCGAAGTCATGGCCCTTTTTCAACTTTTTCAAGACCGCTTCGGCCGTCTCGATATTGTCAAAAAGCATCTGCCGGGCTCGCAGCTCGGCTGGTCGCCGGAACTGATCGCGGTTGTCCAGGTAATAAGTCTCCGCCTCTTTCTCGGTCACTCCAATCTGTGGCCCAAGAACGGCGGCACTGACTTTCTTAGTGATCAGACGTTGTTTGAGAACCTGCTTCCAACTCTGCTCACTCTGCCCAGCCTCACGCAGAATTTGCTGGTATTCTACCGCACTGTAATTCCCGCGCAGATCAACCATGGCGGCATCCAGCTCATCCGGAAAAACCTGCACATCAATCCGCTCTGCTTCGGCATAAATCAATTCTCGCTCAATCAAACGATGAACCAGCTGTATTTTCAACTGCAGTTGATCTGGAAATGTCAACTCCGTCAGATCTGGATGGTTCGATTGCAGCTCACGCTCGAACTGCTGCAGGGTCAGCTGTCGCTCACCAACCTTGAATAATGGCAGTTTCAGTTCCGGTTGCTGCTGTTGACAGGCGCTCAGACCAAGCAAAAAAACCAGCAGGACAAACCATTTGAACAGCTTTCGGTAAAGCACGTAAACACCCATAAATTGAGGCTAAAAACCGAGGGATCACGCTAGCATAGTCAGAAAAACAGTTGCAATTCTTTTCTCACTGCCAGCAGCAGCTCCTGCTCCTTGAGGCGCCCCAGTTCAAGACTCAACCTGAAGTCAGCTCCCAACCGATATTTCTCTGCTTGATCGGTTAACAGGCTGCGGATCAATTCGGGCGAAACTTTCGTCGTCGCATGAAACACCAGATGCAAACGTTTCCCATCATATTCAAGTAGCTCGACGCGCAGTTGTTTCAGCAGAATTCGCAGCCGCATGGTGCCGACCAAAGCTTCTCCGGCACTCGGCAATTCACCGTAACGATCGCGCAGTTCCTCAACCAGATCGAACAGTTCTTCGTCGTTCTCGGCCGCCGCCATCCGCTGATAGAATTGCAGGCGCTGGTTCGGATCAGGCAGATATTTTTCAGCAAAAAAAGCAGACAATCCAAGGCGAATTTCCGGATCGACCCGCTCCTCATGCTCGATACCACGCAGCTTGTCGATTGTTTCTTCGAGCAGTTCAGTGTAAAGCTCAAAGCCGATTGTTGCAATCGGTCCCGACTGCTTGGCCCCGAGCAGGTCGCCGGCGCCGCGCAATTCCAGATCGTGACTGGCGATACGGAACCCGGCCCCCAGCTCGGTTAATTCCTGCAACACTTTCAACCGCTCGCGCGCTTCTTTCGTCAGCGCCGCTTCACCCGGAATCAACAGATAGGCGTAAGCACGCCGATCACTCCGCCCGACCCGACCACGCAGCTGGTACAACTGCGACAAACCAAAACAGTCAGCGCGATTGATGATGATGGTGTTGGCGCGCGGGATATCGAGGCCGTTTTCGATGATTGTCGAGGCGAGCAGCAGATTGCTTTTCCCCTCGATAAAATCGAGCATCACCTGCTCCAGCTCTTTCTCCGGCATCTGCCCGTGCCCAACCGAGATGCTCGCTTCCGGCACCAACTCCTTAAGCTGATCAGCCATGGCGTTGATCGTCTGCACCCGGTTGTGGACGAAGTAAACCTGCCCACCGCGACGCAGCTCGCGCAGAATCGCCTGGCGCAATAACTCATCATCAAAACGGGTCACATAAGTGCGGATCGCCAGCCGATCGACCGGTGCTGTCTCAATAACCGACAGGTCGCGCATGCCAGCCAGACTCATATGCAGGGTCCGCGGAATCGGTGTCGCACTCAGGGTCAGAAGATCAACCTCGGCGCGCAACTGTTTCAGCTTCTCTTTGTGGCTGACGCCGAAACGCTGCTCTTCATCAACGATCACCAGCCCCAGATCTTTGAAACGTACGTCGCGTTGTAAAATCCGGTGAGTGCCAACCAGAATATCGATCTTGCCCTCGGCCGCAGCTTCGAGGGTTTTCTTGTTTTCCGCCGGGCTGCGAAAGCGGGAAATCATCTCGACCCGCACGGGGAAATCTTCGAGCCGTTGCCGGAAACTCTCCCAATGCTGGCGGGCCAATACGGTAGTCGGCACCAGCACCGCAACCTGCTTGCTGTCGAGGACCGCTTTGACCGCTGCCCGCAGTGCGACCTCGGTTTTACCGTAACCAACATCGCCGCAGACCAACCGATCCATCGGTTTTTCCGACTGCATATCAACCAACGTATCTTCGATGGCCGAGAGCTGAT
>CALZLE010000502.1 GCA_945788205.1 uncultured Desulfuromonadales bacterium | reverse complement strand
GTGCTCTCCCACTGAGCTATGCGCCCCAAGGGTGATCTTATATAGCAATCTGCAGGCGACCTGTCAATGCGTTTAATGACTGAAAGCGGCTACAAAAATTGATGTAAAACCACTACCAATCATGAAACAAAATCGCCCCCTTAAAAGGAATGGCGATTTCATATGTTACCAGTTGTTAAAAAGTCATCTGGGCATGGGCTGCTAGACGACTTCAAAACTACCTATTTGTGCAAAACGGCTGACCTGCCCGGAAATTTCTTTGCGTATGTGATTTGGCGATTTTTGTAAAAGGGCAAAATCACTACTAGCCGTCTATGATCTCCAGAGCTTTAAGATTCTTATAGACTTCAGCAGGGCTTCATTTGATCTTGTTTCAGTAACTGAAATACCATCAAATCTGCTTTAGAGAAATAGACTTCAAAATCGCTTCTACCTCTGCCATATCTTGCCCAACACCATCTGGAATCGTGAAATAAAGATAGAACCAGTGGTTGTTGGCGAAACCGATCAGGCCGATAAATTTCTTGGCCTTGCCGTGCTTCACATATTGGGCGTCCACCCGATAGCTGTGCTTTGCTCCCTCAATGTGAGCTTTGCTTGATTTCTGTCGAACCTGACTCAGCCCCTCCTCGTGTTCAAGTTCTTCGCCGGTGTACTTAGCTGACAGGGCGATGGATCTTTTGGAAGGGGCTTTCTCATCCTTCTTCAGTTTGCTGAAGTCGATTTCCAGATAGGCCTTGGTCTGCGGGTTGAAAATAAAAAGTTCGTTGGCCTTGAGTTGAAATTCAGCGGCGGCTTTTTTGGTTGTGATGCCTTTCTTTTTAAACCGCTTCATCATGTTGTCATGAATATGCATCGCCCGCTCTTCGACCAGGAAATCAGGAGCGGTTTGGCTCGTTTGCCACTGTTGGTTCGGCAGTTCAACAGTAAGCTGCAGCCCGGGAGCTATCTGGAAGGACTCCCCGAATACAACAAACGGGAAAAATATCAAAGCCAGGATCAGAAATGTTGATTTCTTCATTGATCAGCTCCTCTTAACGAATGAAAACATGACCGTTTCGCAGAATATTCCCTTTCGGACTGTAGAATATTCTGCAAACACTCAGGCTACTTTCCCTGTTCCTCACGCATCTTGATCAGGCGGGCAAATTTCACTTTCATCCCCGCAAGAATTTCTTCATGGGTTGCCCCGGCGTCCTGCCAGAGAAAAGCGATCATCGCCTGTCCATAGCAGATATTGCAGGCGGAGGCGTGATCATCGTAACCGTTGTTGAGTTTGCCGTCTTTGAGGAAGCAGGCCAGCAGGTCCCGGTGGCCCATCGCGTCGCAGAAGCAGTAACAGGGAATCCCCTGGTCGGTTGCGGATGCGTCGATCTTGCCGAGCAGTTCGGGGGCCACGACTGCAACCCGATATCCCATCTCTACGGAATCACTGAGATAAGCATAGTCCGGGAAGTTGTATTGGTCCCAGTCGTGATCTGGGAACTTTTGTTCCAGCAGCTCATCTGTCGCCTCGGTCAACTGGGCCATCTTCATCTTCATGACCTGGTCGAAGCGTTGTTGCTGGCCACTGTCCATGGCCATACCGACAGCGGGGATCAGTAACATCATGATCATCAACAGGGTGCGCTTTAGCATGCATTGCTCCTTTTGTGCGCCGGGCTAAAACGGCAAAACCAATTGCCAATTAGGCCCACGCAGATACAGCCCGATATAAATCAGAACCAGTTGACTGATTAAGAGCAAGGCGAATGCCAAGTTCCAGTGCCAGCGGTCTTTTGCAAACCAACGACCGCCGCAGCTACGGCTGCGATCCAATCGGGGAGCCAACAATAAGAAGGCCGCCCAGAACAGAGGCATTAAGATTCCACCGATAACAGCAGAATAGCTGACCAGCTCCTGAAAGCCGACAAAGTACCAGGGAGCCTTAGCGGGGTTGGGTGGGTGAGCAGGATCGGCCCGCTCAAAGATCGGCGCATCAATCAGTAATGCAAGGGCGATCAGGGTGGCGAGAGTCAACATCGCGACGGCAGCCTCGGACCGGTACAGCCAGGGAATGGTGGGGATGCGTTCTTCGTCAGCAGCCTCTGGAAGAGCCAGCCCACCATCTTTACGGATACGCCAGAGATGCAGAGAGGTAAAAACCAGCAGTAGGAACGGCAGAATCCCGGCGTGCAGGGCGAATGAACGGGCTAAAGTTTCGGGGCCGACATCCTGTCCACCGAGCAGGAAGGTTTGCAGCGTCTCTCCCAACAGGGGGAAATACCCAGCCAGGCTCGCGCCAACCTTGATTGCCCAGTAGGAGATCTGATCCCAGGGGAGCAGGTAGCCGGTAAAATTGGCAAACAGGATCAGCACCAGCAGGGTCAATCCGTAGACCCAATTCAGGTAGCGCCGCTTGTAACTGCCCATGAAAAAAATCCGACTCATGTGCAAGAAAGCCAGGATCAACAGTCCGTTGGCCGATAGATAGTGGAGGTTGCGGATCAGACGACCGAAGCGCAGGGTGGTGCTGATGTGGAGAATTCGCTCATAGGCCTGGGCCTGATCCGGGACATAGTAGAGGAACAGGGTGAAGCCGGTGACGAACAGAGTCGCCAGACAGGTTAACGAGGCGATCCCCAATCCAAGGCTGGTCAGCGGGTGCAGGACTCTGCTGCGCACCTGCGAAACATGCAGATGATCAAAGAAATTCCGTGTCCTGCTCATGCTGTCCCCCGCCCGTTTCGCTCCAAGGCAATCCAGATCGGAGCATCCTGTTGGGCTTCCGATTGCACCCAGATCTTTCCCCGGTTGATTTTGATGTCGTGCCAGGGCAAAGACCGGTTCGCCGGGCCGGTATAGACTTCGCCGCGTGGCCCGAACTCGCTGCCGTGGCAGGGGCAGAAGAAGCCTTCGTCAACCACGTTCAGCCGGCAGCCAAGGTGGGTGCATTCAAGGCTGAGTGCTGCGATCCTGTCTTTCTGAACAAGCAGTGCGACTCCCTGTTCCGGAAAGGGGAGAACCCCCTCGCTGAGCAATTCCTCCTGCGTCACCAGCGATCGCCAATGAGCCGAGGAAAAGAGCCCGGCCGCCAGCCAGACATCGGCTAAAATGGCCGCAATTCCTCCCCAACTGATGGTCAGCCCACCAAGCAGTAAGATCCGCTTGAGAAAGCTGCGTCGCTCAGTCTTGGTTTCAGTCGGCATCATTCCCCCTCGACAGCTGGCGGATTTTCCCGACCAGGCCCCACAGTTGCCCAGCACTTAACTGCTCTGCGTGGGCCGGCATGGCAGTCCCCGGAATACCGGAATATATCGCCCTGGCAATCCTTTCGTCGGGCAATGGAGTGAAGTAGAGATGGTTGGTCAGGTTGCGCGGTCTTGGCAGATGCTGAAGGGCTTCCGTGCCTTTGCCGTTCCCTCTATCTCCATGACAGCGGGAGCAAAGATCAGTAAAGAGTGAATCGATGTCCTGCGGAATGAATGCTTGGACAGGTTTTCGCGGTAATTCTTCAGGCTTGGCTTTGTCGTCCTGGCCGATACCGATAAAGGCGGCGAAGATCAGATCCATAACCTGCTGTCGCTGTTGCGGCGAAAGGATCTTTTCATAGCCGGGCATCGAAGTTCCGGGAATGCCTTTTTCGATGCTGGCCAGCAGTCTCTTTGGCTGGATCCGGCGGAAGAAATCGGCGTTACCGGCAAAGGCTCGGGGAAAGTTTGCCAAATTGGGCTGAATCGGACCTAACCCGTTCCCTTCCGCAGCGTGGCAGGCCTGACAGAGCCGCATGAACAGCTGCTTGGCCGGCTCTTCCTGACCCATCTTTTTAGCCAGCATCTGCGAGAGATTTTCCGGCGCGACCGCTTGGGTAGAAAGGTAATTGACCAAAGTCGTCTTCTCCTCGGCGATCATCGGCACCTGCGGCATGACCGCCCCGGGAATATAGCGCGCCGGGTTGTCGAGAAAACCCTCCAAATAGCTGCGTTGCCGCTGAGAACCGATAAAGCTCAGGTCGGGTGCGATCCGCCCGTTGACCTCACGAAACTGATGGCAGGCCAGGCACTGCCTTTCAAACAGCAACCGCTCTCCCTCGGCAAGCTCTCGCCCTTTCGGAGCTAGACTGATGGCAGGCAGCTTGATCTGACCGGCCTGAATCTGCATCGGAGTGGCGTAATAAGGTTGCTTGACCCGGCTTTTTAGGAAATAGGCAATTTCCCGAGCCCGGCTTTTTGAGAGCGGGAAACGGGGCATGATCGAGTTGGGCAGATCCGCCTTGGGGTCGCGGATCTCCTGCTGCAGCAGATCGAGCCCCAGTAGTGAGCCGATATGGCTTAAATCCGGCCCGTAGCGGCCGCCCCGTCCCAATCCAGAAATATGGTGGCAGGTATTGCAGCCTTTGGCGAGGAATCGCTGGTAGCCCTTCCAGGCTTTTTTTGCTCCAGGCAAGGGCCCGACCGGGTGGCATTGAAAACAGCTGGCCTGCAGGTCCCTGCCTGATAGCACCTGCCGCGCTCCGAGCCCTGGTAGCCCGTGCGAAATCTCCACATCCAGCGCCATTCCCTCGCCAAGGTGGCAGCCGGTACAGCCCAGCTTTTCCCACTGGTGGGGGCTGATGTCAGGGTGCTCACTGAGCGAGCGCTGGTCGAGATCTGGCGAAGGACGACTTCCCTCCGGATGGCAATAGGTACAGTGTTCCCGAACTGGTCCAGCACCCAGGTTGATTGTCAGGTCGGGGATAGAGCTGTGATCATTCAGAGGATGATGGGCTACTGAAAAATAAACAGCTGCCCCAAGCGAGACCAACAACAGACAGATCGCCATGCCATAGAAAACATTTATCCAGTCCGGCTTGCCAGCAGCCATAAGTTTCCTTGAGAAAGTTTATTCTATGATTGTTTCATGGGGGTCACCGACGCCGATTTCAATGCTGATGTCCGTTCCACCAGATCCAGACTGAAACAAGCTCTTTTCCGGATCGGACGTTGGCTTGGCCTGTGTAGGTTTCGGGGGGACTGGTGCTGGTAAGCTAGTGTGATTTTTCCCCAAAGCCAGAATGTGTCGCAGATACTCATGATGAAGTGTCTGCTGAAATTGCATCAGGTTATTTTTTACCTGGGCAATCGAACTGTCTCCAGGGCGCTGCAGTAAAAGCTGATCTACAGAATCGATAGCCTGTTGATTCACTGCCAGGTGCTCTTCTAAAGTTTTTTTCAAGGAGTCTAACGTTTGCAGTGATGCGATATCTCCTTGCGACTTTAATACTGACTTGATCTCGCTGTAAATCTTCAAGAAAGGAGCACTGGCGGCATGCGATGCAGTAGCGGCAAATATAGGTTGTGCTGTTAGCGACAGGCACAGCAAACTTGCTCCTATAAACTTGGATAGTTTTTTCACACGCGATTCCTCTCTTAAGTTAGCTAGGGCAAGTGTAGCAGAACAAGCGGACTTAGCGTTCTGGCCCACCCTATCGCGCTAAATATATTACAGAACCGGGGACGAGCAGTAAAGCAAGCTCGCCCCCGGAAAGACGATCAAAGTTTTTTACGACAGAAAGGGATTAGTAAGTGACATAAATCCCGGCAGCAAAGGTATCGACGGAATCTTCATTCGAAGAACCGATCAAAGCATCTGCCTCCATCTTCTCATAGCCAACTTTAAGGTTGGCATTGTGTCCGGCAAAGAAATAGGAGAAGCCGACGCGGTAGGCATCGTAGCTGCCTTTACCGGTCGCGGCAGAGGCATCCCAGGTTTCGTATCCGATCCAGGGCTGAATCTTGTTGAAGTAGTAACCGGCCTGAGCGTAGTAGCCGTCACCTTCTGACTGGGTGGCATTCTTCGCATCCGCGACAAGGCCAGTCCCGGTACTATCGAGCAATGTCGCACCGTCCAGGTCAAGATCGGTATACGCGGCTTCGAAGGTCAAGCTGCCCGGCCCGACCGGGTAATCGGCGAAGACGTCGAAGGTATAGAGCGTATAATCGGCGTCAGAGCCGGATGCCTGGTCGGTGGCCACCGACGACTGGGTGTCGTAGGCGGCACCGACAGCGACGGTCTTCTTCTTGCCGAGATAGGTGGAAAGGCCGTAGTAGCCAGATTCCGCATCGAAAAAGTTGACCTGCACACGACCGGCAAAACGCTCATCATCCTTGCCGGCTTTCTGGATGCCGTCGTAGACCCCAAGGTAGTACTTAAAGTGAACATCTTCGCTGAAGGAATCGGAGCCGAACAGGGTGATCCCCAGGTCCCGGACATCAACATCCCCCCGGAGGCCAGAATCGGAATCGGAGTAAGTTGTGTTGGCAAACTGGGTTACAGCGCGAGATCCCCAGGTTAGGGATTTATAGGTGATCCCCGGCCGATCCATGGTCATCAGCCCTCCGGAGCTAGTCAAGGTCTGCCGTGAGCCGACAGCCATATTTTCCCCGACAATAATATTCGCGAGTTTATGCGGCTTTAGTTTGATAAAGGCGTCGATCATCCGTACATCACCACCGGCCCCATCACCCTGGGAAAACTCTGTCTGCAGGAAAAGGCTGACATACTTGGTGACATCCGCCCCTAAACGCAGACGAGCACGGCGGATCTTGAAATCATCGTTACTCTCGTAATCGCCGTCGCTATCTAAATCCTTATCATGGTTCAGATACAGGGTCTGCAATCGGAACCCAAGATTGATCTGGGCGTCATCATTGATTTTAATTTTCGCTCCGGCAAAGGCATTAGACGCAAACAGGGCAATGAGCAGACATGCCCCCAATAAACACAATTTTTTCAGCATTTGTACCTCCTAGAATTTTGTATTTTCGAGAATGATTTCAGTTCAATTTGACGCAGGTACTGAAATCACCAGAGTCCTCACAATCGAAGACAACAGTCATGTATGTACCATTAACCACCTCCTTCACATAAGATTGCCAGTGTCGTCTCGGCTATCAATAAAATGCCTTAAACGGCAGTCCTGCTGCGCTAACAGAGGCCTTGCTCTGCGCACAAAGAAAAACCTGCTATGGAATTCTTGATTATCTTTCCAGGAAATGGCACTCCTCCCGGCTTATGCTTGCCAATTCATCTGCATAGAAATTCAGGTGTTGGTCCAACTCCAGAAGCTGTTCATAACGATGGGCCAAGAGCCGCCTGAAACGTTCACTTAACCCGTCATCGCCATCAGTTAACAAGTCGGGAAGGTGCCTGCGCAAAGCAGCGACTCCTTTGGGGAGCTGCACGCCATATTCGGTCAATAACTTCCAGGTTAAATTACAGAGTGTGGTGCGATCTTTGATGCATTGAGCCTGCAAGCGATGAATTGCGTGAAGTTCCTGCTGCTCAACACTATTTACATCGACATTAGGGATGCTCGTCATTTGCGAGGCTGCGGCCAGCACCCGAGCATCGTTGAAATAGCCCTTATTGCTGTCGCGCAACTGGTCTGCAACATAGTAGGTCGGGATCAATCTGACGTCATGACCGAACGAACTGATATGACGGCCCCAATAATGTGACCCCGCGCAATGCTCCATCCCGACTTTGCACGGTGGAAGGCGCTCAAAGAAGGCAGTGAGCTGGTTGCGACGCATGGTTTTACGCCTTACTTCCTTGAATTTTCTATCGTAGCCAACGAAAGGAAAGTTAGGCTTCGTCAAGTCGAGACCAAGCGTTGTTATCTGCATTTGCTCATTCCTCTTGCAAGTTTATCGATCAGAATTCAAAAAGGTCCTGAACGCTGCGGATACTTTAACGAGCCGTTCGCCAACTGTAGCAGAGCGCTTGAATATCACAACAATCTCCACAAGTTTCTCTCAACTTTCTAAGTGCGCGGAGAAAGTCTGAAAAAAATACCGAGCTTTATATATGTACCACTAGAGATAAATAGAAGTGAGGCTTTGTAGACACCGTCAGTGCACTTGTGTTCAATCTGTATGCCATCTTTAAAGTTCTGTATTATCAGTGTGTTGCGTGACTCAAATGCTTTAATCTGGAAATAGTTGTGGAATAGTACACAGTCGGGTGTGCAATTTCACTCACCAAGATAAACAATAACAATAGTCTTTTGTCTTTTTATTGTCGATATATGCGCACAGCGAATTCATACTGCAGAACTCGACAATGAGGGTTTCTTTTCTATTTTAAGGCTTTTTCATGACTTAACCAATTCTGGCTTTCGGTGTTTGGCATAGAAATTGGAAGATGAAGAAGTTAGTGAAGAGCTTCTTCCTCTTCGATAATCAGAAAGAGCAAACGTGATGCCAGAGAAAGTTCTTTTGGTTGATGATGATGCCACCCTGTGCCGGATCATGGAGTTTACCTTGACCAATGCCGGGTACCGTGTGGTAACCGCGACCGCCGCCAACAGAGGTCTCGCCATGTTCCACCAATACCGACCGGCCTTGGTCATTGCCGATGTGCAGATGCCCGAGATGAGCGGCTTTCAGTTGTTTGCCGAGCTGCGCAAACAGGACCACAATGCCCTGGTCATTTTCATGAGTGGTTCCAGCTCAATTGCTGACGCTGTTGCCGCAATTAAAGCGGGCGCCTACGACTATCTGCCAAAGCCGATCAGTAACGGTCACCTGTTCATGATCATCAAGCAGGCCTTTGAGTATCGTCGGGCGAAAATATTTTCTAATAGTTCCGGTAAAAACGTCAGGATTGTTGGCAGTTCAAAGCTTATGCAGCTCTTGAAGCAGAAGGTCTCCAGGGTGGCTGCCAGCCAG
>CALZLE010000501.1 GCA_945788205.1 uncultured Desulfuromonadales bacterium | reverse complement strand
CGGCGCTGATCAATTCTGCCGCGACGTTTTTTCTAAAAGAGCTGCTTGTGAGACAAGTGGCTCTTTTTTTTCTAATTTCTCGCCAAAATCGACCAACACCATGCCGCTGAAGCGTTTGTCCCGATAGACTTCAACACGGAAGATTTTGCCGTTGTTATCGATGGAGAAGCGATCGATAATTTGTTGCTCGCCGATGGTCAGATCGCTTTCGTTGCCGCCGCCCGGCTTTTTGAAACCGATGACGTTAACGCGGTAGCCTTTTTTACCCCGCACCAGAAAGTCTCGATCAACCGGTACCGTCGAGCCGAACTTAATCGGTTTTTCAACACCATCGATCAGAATATCGATCTTTTCAAGACTGTCATCATAGTCAAAATACTGTGGTTTGAGAAAGCTGAGTCGATTGTTGCCATAGTAAATCTGATAACGGTCACGATGGAGCAGGATGGCGACGAGCGGGTTGTTGGAGCTGAAGCCGAGCGAGGCATCTTTCGGCAGGGGAAAATAATTGAGGGTCTGCCGTAAGTTGTTCAGTTCGAGCTTAATCCGACCGTTACCGAAAGAGACCAGAATGTTTTCTTTCAGGGCCTGCTCAATTCCTTCTGGGGTCAAAGGGAAGTCGCGGGAAAAATCGACCCCGGCTTGCTCCATGTAGGCTTCCATTGCGAGCAGGTGATAGTAGGCGCGGATATGGGTCGGGAAGCTTTTGCTCGCCTCGATGCCGAAGGCCGGTTTGTTGTTACGGATGGCGTAATAGGTCAGTGTCTGCTGCATTTCATCGTCGCCGGCGGCAGTCTTGGTGTTTTTTAGGCGGAAATGATGTTGTGTTGAGAGTGCTGCCGCATTGACCCGCTCGATCGTCTTTTCGCTCAACTCGGCAAGGTTGCCAAACTTGTGGCCCGATAGTTCTTGTTGGTCGATAACACAGCTTTGTCCCCAGCGGTCAGGGCTGTGGAGATGGTCGATCGTTTCCATGCGGTAAAAGCCGCTGCCGTCGTGCAGATTGAAGACCAGATCGACTTGTGCGTCATTGATGATTTTTTTTATCCGGACGACTTGATGAAATTCGGGATCGGTTTTCGGCAGGCTGTCGAATTTTCGATTCATGTCCCCGTGCAGGCCGCGAGAACGTTCGAGAATGCTGTGGAAATTCAGGTTGGGGACAATCCAGAGAGAACCCTTTTTGATCTGGTAACGGGTGGCCAGCAGTGCGGCAGCATTGAACCCGCCCGGCTCATCACCTTGGATGCCACCGACGATCAACAATGTTGGCCCAGCTTCGCTACCCTGTTGTTTGTGAAGGGTGAAATCGAAAGCGAGCAACGGAATCGGAAGCAGCAGAATAACGAGAATCAGTAGAATTCTTTTCATTTGTGTATCTCAAATCCATCAGCTTGGAGTGAGGTTCTTCAACTCGCTAATATAGCCCAGATTTGATTTGATATGAATAAGAATTGGTGGCTGATGGAATAATGGCTGCTGCTCAGATTTCCACTTGTGCTCCGCGGCTCAGTTTCAGCCAGCGCCCAAGGTTCTCTGCCAGCGCCTTGTTGCCGCCCTGTAGGAACTGGTTTTGAAAGATGGCATCATCAGCGAATACGGCAAAGCTCCCCCGGCCGTACTCTCCGGAAATCAGCACGTCAAAGGGGCTGATCATATCGCCTTTGGAAAGTTTTTTGTCCTGATTCATATCGACCCAGGAATGTGGGCTGCTGCTGGCAACCGACTTGCCCTGTTGCTCAAAGGCCTGCAGTGGCCAGCCACCGTAAATAGTGAATGATTGTAGGTTTTTCGTCAGCGGATGCGGGCTGAAGTTGTGGACCATAAAATCGATGGTTTTGCCATTCGGTTGGTTCTGCTTTTCGTTGATGACCCGCGTTCCGACGTCAACCCCCAGCTTATGCAGTAGAGTGAGTAATGGCTGGCCGATGTGAATCATCACCGCGAGTTTTCCACCGCGTTGCAGGTAACCTAAAACCGCGTCAATCTCATCCGGGCTCAACGGGCTGAATGCCCCGGAAATAACCAGCGCATCGACGTCGGTCAAAGACTGTTTAGTCAGCTGTTTGGTTGTTTGCTCCACCCGCCAGCCTTGTTGCTGAAAAAGCTCTGCCAGTCGACTTAATTGCAGTGGACCTTCTTTTTCGATAACGAAGGCCTGTCGATGTCCCTGATCGAACAGCAGGCGCGGGGTGTCGGCCAAGGCCGAGAGGGGAAGCAGTAGAAACAGACAGAGCAGAAAGAGCAAGCGCATGAAGTTCTCCTCAAAGGTGACGGTTGCGGTCATATTTGTGGAGAACCACGAAAGAGTCAAGAAAATTTCGCAGTGACTGAAAAACGACTCAGTAAACCTCCGGTACGAAGGTCTGATCTGACAGCGGTGGACGAACGTAACCGATTTCTTCTTGTCGTGGTGGCAGTTCAATTGGCTCGGGGGTTAGATCTTTGTAGGAGATCAGGCTGAGCAGGTGGCTGATGACATTGAGTCGCGCGCGTTTTTTTACATCGCCATCGACCACATACCAGGGAGCCTGTTTGATGTCGGTGTGAGCGAACATCTCATCCTTGGCGATGGAATATTCGACCCAGCGGGAGCGGGATTCCAGGTCCATCGGGCTGAGCTTCCAACGTTTGGTCGGATGGTGAATCCGTTTCTGGAAGCGGCGTTCCTGTTCCTCGTTGCAGACCGAGAACCAGTATTTGATCAGGATGATGCCGCTGCGCACCAGCATCCGTTCGAACTCGGGGCAGGAGCGGAGGAATTCGGCGTGCTCCTCTTCGCTGCAGAAACCCATCACCTTTTCCACCCCGGCGCGGTTGTACCAACTGCGGTCGAACATCACCATCTCTCCGGCAGCGGGCAGGTGTTGCACGTAGCGTTGAAAGTACCACTGGGTTGATTCCCTTTCGGTTGGGGCCGGCAGAGCAACTACACGGGCGACACGTGGGCTGAGGCATTCGGTGATCCGTTTGATGGCCCCGCCCTTGCCAGCTGCGTCACGGCCCTCAAAAACCACGACAACTTTCAACCCTTGGTGTTTTATCCACTCCTGTAGCTTGACCAGTTCAATCTGCAACTTAGCCAATGCTTTTTCGTAATCTTTGTTGCTGATGGTTCTCTTCGAATTGGCTTGATCGGCCGCCCGGCGATTTTGCTCGCCTTGTGGATTGCCCCGTTTTTGCTTTTTATTTCCCATTGGTCGCTCCGGGATCGAGAAGTGAGAGTATTGATAATACTTTAACCGAAAATAGCCGAAGTGGAAGTCAGCAGGGTTCACCCCATCCGTTTTGGCACCAACAAGCTGATCAGAAACAGCAGGCAGGCCGCGACCACGATTGATGGTCCGGCCGGGGTGTCCCAATGGAAGGAGCCGTAGAGGCCGCCGCAGACAGCCATGCAGCCGATCAGACTGGCCGAAACAGCCATAATTTCGGGGGTCCCGGCAAAGCGTCTGGCGGTAGCAGCGGGGATAATCAGTAGCGAAGTCACCAGCAGCAGCCCGACCACTTTCATCATCACTGCCACTGTCAGAGCGATCAGGGCGAGAAAAGTCCAGTTGATGCGGTCGACAGCAATCCCTTCGACCCGCGCCAGATCTTCGTGGATGGTGATTGCCAGCAGTGGTTTCCAGAGCCAGAGCAGCCCGGCCAAAGCCAGTCCGCCGCCGCCGAAAATCCAGCCAAGATCAGTCGTGCCGATGGCGAGAATATCACCGAACAGGTAAGCGACTAGGTCGACCCGCACATCTTCCATAAAGGCCAGCGCCACCAGTCCGAGGGAGAGGGCGCCGTGAGACAGAATCCCGAGCAGGGTATCGCTGGCCAGCAAGCGCTGTTTTTGACTGAGGAACAGTAGCAGCGCCAGCAGCTGACAGATGACCAGAATCCCCAGCGTCAGATTGACCTGCAGCAGAAAGCCGAAGGCGATGCCGAGCAGTGCCGAATGGGCCAGAGTGTCGCCGAAATAAGCCAGCCGCCGCCAGACGATAAACGAGCCGAAGGGCCCGGCGATCAGGGCCACACCTAAGCCTCCGAGCAGCGCACGGACCAGAAAATCATCGAGCACAGTTGCCCCCTTCGCAGCAGTCATCACAGCCTTCATGATGATGAGTCTGGTCGTGGCTGTAAATCGCCAGATTCTTTACCGCATGTGGACCGAACAGTTCCAGATAGGCGGGATCGTTGGTGACGGTTTCGGGGGTGCCGCTGCAGCAGATATGCTGGTTGAGGCAGAGCACCCGGTCGGTGGCGGCCATTACCAGATGCAGATCGTGTGAAACCATCATCACTGCGCATTGGCGTCGATCGCGGACTTTTGTAATCAGCTGATAGAGTTCCATTTGCCCGTGGACGTCAACTCCCTGCACCGGTTCGTCTAGCACCAGCAGGTCGGGATCACGCATCAGTGCGCGGGCCATAATCACTCGCTGCAGTTCCCCTCCGGAGAGGTTTTGCATCGGCGAATTAAAAACCTGCTCTGCGCCAACTTCCTGCAGCAGGGCTTTGGCTTTTTCGCTCTGGTTCGGGCCGACCATGCTCAAAAAACGTTTCACCGTCAGCGGGAAGGTCGGATCGAGGTGCAGCTGTTGTGGCATGTAGCCGATGCTGATATTGGAGCGTCGTGAGACCTGTCCGGTGGTCGGCTTCATCAAACCAAGAGCCACCCGGATCAGGGTGGTTTTGCCGGCACCGTTCGGGCCGACGATGGTCAAAATTTCACCCGCAGCAAGTTGCAGACTGACATTCTGCAGCAGGTGTCGTTGGCCGATAATCAGATCAACGTTGGATATCTCAAGCAGATTTTTCATCTGTATTTCACTCACCCTGGGTGACGGCAGTCGGGGCAAAGGCCCATGATTTCGACGGTCTGGCGACGGGTTGTAAATCCCGAATCAGCGGCGCTTCGGTTGATGGCGTTGCTGATCTCCGGAATGTCCAGTTCGGCCAACGAGTGGCAGGATTCACAGATCAAAAATTGGCCATCGTGCGGCTCGCCCGGATGTGCGCAGCCGACATAAGCGTTGAGAGAAGCGATCCGGTGGACCAGTCCCATCTGCTGGAGAAAATCGAGGGCCCGGTAAACGGTTGGCGGTGCAGTGCGCTTATCCCGCTGCAGCAGTTCGAGCACTTCGTATGCGCCGATCGGTTTGTGTTGCTGCCAGACCAGCTCCAGCACCCGACGGCGGATGTTGGTGAAGCGCTTGCTCTGTTGCAGACAGAGCTGCTCAGCGTTTTCCAGCGCCGCAGTGATGCAGCACTGATGGTCATGCATTTTACAGCTGAAGGTCGGTTGCGAAGCCGCTGACATATTTCTTCTCCTGATCACTTGATTTCTGACAATGTTACATTATAACATTTCAAAAAGGGTCGTCAAATTTGCAATTGGAGTGGAAGATTGATGAAGAAAATTGTCCAGCTTGCGTTACTTTTGTTAAGTGGGGTTTTGAGTGTCCCGGCCTGGTGCTCGGATTCGCCGCCGCAGGTTGTCGTCAGTATCAAGCCGATACATGCATTGGTTGCTGGTGTTATGGAGGACGTTGCCGAGCCGCAGCTGCTGGTTAAAGGGGCAGGTTCTCCGCACGGATATGTGTTGCGGCCTTCCGAGGCGCAGGCGTTGGCGCAGGCAGATCTGGTCATCTGGGTCGGTCATCAGCTGGAAGGATTTCTCGAAAAGCCGCTGACCACCGTTGGCCGTAAAGCGCGACAGATGGAGCTGGCCGATATTCTGGCTGCTGAGCTGTTGCCGTTTCGCGAAGGGGGCAGTTGGGAAGGACATGCGCACGAAGCCAAGTATCATCAGCATGTTGCGACACAAATGAATCCGCATTTCTGGCTCAGTCCGCCGCTGGCGAACCGGTTTGTACAGCAAGTCGCGTCGACACTGATCGAGATCGATCCGCGACATCGGGACACCTATCAGCAAAACCACGAACGGCTAGTGCAGCGACTCGACGATCTGCATGCCCGACTTGCGGCAAAACTGGCCCCGGTAAAAGAGATTCCCTACTTGGTCTTTCACGACGCCTATCAGTATTTTGAAGCCGCCTACGATCTGAATGCCGTCGGCTCGATCACCGTCGACCCTGAACGAAAACCGGGTGCGCGGAGGATTCTGGAGATGCGGAAAAAGATCAAAGATCTGCAGGCGCGGTGTGTGTTTAGCGAGCCGCAGTTCGAACCGCGGCTGGTGGCGACAATCATCGAAGGCACCGGCGCCAAGACCGGAGAGCTGGACCCAATCGGTGCAGAATTGACCGTCGGCCCGGAAAGTTATTTTCAGCTGATGAATAAGCTGGCGGATGATCTGTTGAAGGGGTTGCGTTAGGTGCTGTCAACAAATAGCTGGAGAAGGTCCTCCGCCTGCGCTGATGAGTTTGTTCGTTGGCTCCTAAGGCACGAAGGCGCAAAAACTCCTGTCATCAGAGTCAAAAACAGAAAACCATTTACCTATGGTCTGTTACAGAATAGCTATTTCCCGAGCAACTCCCGCATCATCGACAGTGCCGCTCTGCGGCCATCTGCCGCCGCTGTAACGACCAGATCCGCACCGCGATAACAGTCCCCGCCGGAGTAGATTTCCGGGTTACTGGTGACGCAGGTTTGTGGATCGATCTGTACCTGCCCCCATTTGTCGCATTTGACACCGGCGTCGAGCAGGCCGGGCATCGCCTCCATATCAAAACCGAGAGCGAGAATAATGACATCCGCTGGGACACAGTAGCTGCTGTCGGGGATGATTTCGACCCGTTGTCGGCCATCTTCGCCCGGTTCACCCATCTGGGTTTTTTCCACTTCGACGCAGAGCTGGTTGTCTGGACGCTGGTAGATCCGTCGGGGACTGATATTGAAACAGAAATCGACCCCCTCTTCGACGGCGTTGTAATACTCTTTGCGGCTGCCCGGCATGTTGGCCATGTCCCGCCGGTAGAGGCACGAGACGCTCTCGGCCCCATCACGCATGGCGGTGCGCAGACAGTCCATGGCGGTGTCGCCGCCACCGATAACAACCACCCGTTTGCCTTTCATGTCGTATTTTTCATCTGCATCTTTGCCGAAAATCTGGTGTTGTTTCACGGTCAGGTAATCCATCGCCATCATCACCTGCGGCAAATCTTCACCTTCGAAGTTGCCCCGCTTGCCCTTGGTCGCGCCAATGCCGATAAAGACCGCGTCGTGCTTTTCGGTCAGTTCGTCGAGACTGATCTCTTGTCCGACTGCTTGTTGCAGGTGGAGTTTGAGACCCGCTTTGCGCAGGAGTTTGAAGCGGCGATCGACGATTTCTTTATCCAGCTTGAAGCCGGGAATCCCGTAGGTTAAAAGTCCGCCGGGACGTTCGGCGCGCTCGTACATTTCTACGTCGATTCCGGCCCGCAGTAGAAAGTGTGCGCAGGAAATTCCGGCCGGTCCGGAGCCGACCACGGCGACCTTTTTATCGTGGCGGATGCCGGGGAAGGGCAATTGCAGGCCAGCGTCAAAAGCGAGATCGGTAATCGATGCTTCGATAGCACCGATGGTGATGGCACCGTGACCATCATCCAAGGTGCAGGCCCCTTCGCAGAGGTGGCCCTGCGGGCAGACCCGTCCGAGAATCTCAGGGAAAGGCGAACTTTCGTTCGACAGATAAAATGCGCGTTCCAGATCACGGGCGGCAATTGCTTCGAGCCACTGGGGGATATGATTCTGCAGCGGACAACCGATGGTGGCACAAAAAGGGTCGCCGCATTGCACGCAACGTTCGGCTTGTTTGCGGGTCTGTCGCTTGTCGAAAAACTGGTAGATCTCGTCAAAAGTTTTCAAGCGTTCGGTGGCTTCAACCTTTTCAGGATCGTGACGATGAACCTCTACAAAATTTTGCATATTGACTCTTTTCCGATGAAATTCTCTTCTTAAATAGAAGCTGTTAGTTCAGGTCATTTATAAGTTAAAAAAATATCGAATCTCTTTTTTGAAACAAAAGTGCTCAATCCCCTTCTTTGGGGTTGAGTGGTGCGCGCATATCTTTCGGTGTCACCATCCAGAAGTAGGCCAACTCTTCGCGGAAATCATCAAGAATCCGGCGCGCTTTCGGGCTGCGGGTCCGGTTGTGGAAGCTGGTCAGAATCTTCTTTAAATAGAGCTTGCCCTCGTTGTCATCATCAACATCAATCCGCCGAGCGATGACCAGCTCCTGATTGAGTCGATCGATAAATTTCTTTTCCCGATCATAAACAAAAGCGACGCCACCAGTCATTCCGGCTCCGAAGTTGATGCCGGTTTCCCCGAGAACGACAACGGTTCCGCCGGTCATGTATTCGCAGGCATGATCGCCGGTTCCCTCGACCACAGCCAGAGCCCCCGAGTTGCGCACGGCAAAACGTTCACCGGCGGTGCCGGAGACGAACAGTTTGCCGCCGGTTGCACCGTACAGGCAGGTGTTGCCGACCGCTGAAGCACCGTCCTGATAAATTGCCGGGGTGACGATGATCCGGCCGTCATGCATTCCTTTGCCGACGTAATCGTTGCCAACGCCGGTCAGGAAAATATTGACGCCACCAATCAGAAACGCTCCGAGTGATTGACCTGCGACACCTTGTAGCTTGATGGTCAGGGCTTCTTTCGGCAGCCCTTCGTCGCCGTAATAGCGGGCGATTGCACCGCTGATCAGGGTGCCGAAGCTGCGGTTCGTGTTGATGATCTGCTTTTCAATCACCAGCTCGTCGGTCGGATTTTTAATCACCGGCATAACTTCTTCGAGCAGCTGTTTTTCAAAAGCATTGTCATCGAAGGGTGGGTTCGGCTTCTGCTTGGTGTTAATACCATCGATCTGCTGTAACAGTTCCGAATAATCAAATTTGCGGATCTGCGGATCGTCGAGCTGTTGCAGCAGATCGTTGCGGCCGATGACTTCCTCAAGTGATGCAAAGCCGAGTTCGGCAAGGATTTCGCGGACATCTTCGGCGACGTTCTGCAGGTAGCTGACAACCTTTTCGACCGTGCCCTGATAGTGGCTGCGCAGGGTGTCGTCCTGGGTGGCGATGCCAACGGTGCAACGGTTGAGGTGGCAAACGCGCAGGATTTTGCAGCCGAGAATAACCAGCAGCGGTGTCCCGAAGCCGAAACCCTCGGCACCCATCATCGCCGCTTTGACCACGTCACGGCCTATTTTTAGACCACCGTCAGTCTGCAGGGTGACCAGCTCGCGCAGGTTGTTTGCTTTGAGGCTTAAGTGGGCTTCGGTGAGGCCCAGCTCCCACGGATTGCCAGCCGACTTGATCGAGCTGAACGGTGCTGCGCCGGTTCCGCCGTCACCGCCGGAGATGACGATTTTATCAGCATAGGCTTTGGCGACCCCGGCAGCGATGGTGCCGACCCCTTCGGTGGAGACCAGTTTTACGCTGATGACGGCCTCCGGGTTGATCTGCTTCAGATCGAAGATCAGCTGTGCTAAATCTTCGATCGAGTAGATATCGTGATGCGGGGGTGGTGAAATCAGTGTGACACCGGGGATGGTGAAGCGCAGAGTCGCGATCAGCGGGGTGACTTTTTCACCCGGCAACTGTCCGCCCTCACCCGGTTTGGCACCCTGGGCCAGTTTGATCTGAATCTCTTCGGCGTTGCGCAGATAACCGGGGGTGACGCCGAAACGACCCGAAGCGACCTGCTTGATTTTGCTGTTTTTGACCGTTTTGAAGCGGGCAGAGTCTTCGCCCCCTTCTCCACAGTTGGAGGAACCACCGAGAATGTTCATCGCTTCGGCCAGCGCCTCGTGAGCTTCGGGCGAAAGTGCGCCGAGGGACATGGCGGCAGAATCGAAGCGGCGGGTGATTGCTGCAACCGGTTCGACTTTATCTAGCGTGATCGGTTTATTCGGACTGTTAAAAGCGAGCCCGTCGCGAACAAACTGGAAGCCGCGGCTGTCGATTAGCTCGCGGAACTTCAGATACTCCTTCCGGCTGCGTTGTTCTGCAAACAGGTGCAACTGGGTGACTACTCTGGAATTGAAATCATGATATTCAAAACCGGGGTTGTCACGGTAAAATCCGCCGATCTCGAGCGGGTAAACCGGTGTCATGTAGCTTTCGGCAAAAACCTTGTGATGGACCTGATCGATCCGTTGCTCGATATCGGTAAAGCCGAGCCCCGGCAGCAGTGCCGGTGAGTCTTTAAAGCAGTTGTCGACCAACTCATTGCTCAGGCCAATGGTATCGAAAAGCGCTGCGTTGCGGTAACTGGAAACGGTGCTGATGCCCATCTTCGACATCACCTTCAGGATGCCTTTGGTCAGCGCGTCGTAGATGTTTTTCAGCTGAATGCGGATATCTTTGGCGGCGAGCTGCTGTTTTTCACAGAGCTGCAGACCGGTTGCATAGAGCAGCCAGGGGTAAATGGCAACGGCACCGTAGCCGATCATGACACAAGCGGAGTGGGGCTCAAGCACTTCGGCGGTGCAGGCGACGATGGTTACATGCTGGCGAACCTTTGCTTGTTGGAGCTGCTGGTTGACGTAACCGATGGCCATCGCCATCGGCAACGGTTTCTGCTCGGCAGAAAGGCCACGATCATCCAGAATGACGACGCGAATGTCGTCCTCACAGACAGCCGCTAGAACCTCTTTGCCTAATTTTTCCAGCGAATTCTGTAACCCCTGCTGATAGCAGGTGCTGAAACTGCGATGTTTGTAGCCGGGCTCAAAGCGCGGCAGCTCTGGGTCGCCGAAGGAGAGCAGCGCCTGAAAAATATCGTTGGAGAGAATCGGTGAAATGCTCTTCAAGCGTCGGGCGCGGTCCTTGGTTTCGGCCAGCGGGTTGCCGATACCGCCGAAGCCGATGGTGGTTGACATGACCGCTTTTTCGCGCAGCGGGTCGATCGGCGGGTTGGTGACCTGGGCAAATTTCTGTTTAAAAAAGTCACTGAAGTTGCGCTGCTGATCAGAAAACGCTGCCGGTGGGCAGTCATCTCCCATCGAACCGACCGGTTCTTTGCCTTCGGCCATCATCGGTCGGACCAGCAGATCGACCACTTCGCTGGTGATATTGTTATAGCGTTGCAGGGTTTCCAGATCTGCGTAGCGGTAATCGG
>CALZLE010000500.1 GCA_945788205.1 uncultured Desulfuromonadales bacterium | reverse complement strand
TGTCGCTTTCGCCTGTGGGTACTGTTTGTTTTGCTCCGAAAAATATGTTGAGTCATTTAACTCTATCGTTGCTTGGCTTACAGTAACATTCTCCCTGTTCGGCCTTGTACAGTTTGTTTTTGGAGCTGATTTTGATGTACGCCTTCTGGTTTTACGTGGGGAAGAAATCCTTGGCTTTCCAGGCTATGGGATTGTAAGACCGACGGCACTTGTTGGAAATACCATCTTCTACTCCGGGTTAATGTATCTTTTGTGGTGCCATGCTTTTGCCCGGGTGCTATTGCGCCCTAGGTGGGGGAGGGGGCTCGTCTTTTTTCTTTCTTTCTTCAGTTTGATGGCAGGGTTGTCGCGCTTCAGCATGGCCTTTGCTGGTATGACCTTGGTTCTGATGCCAGCCCTTCATTTTCTATTATTTAAACGTTCGTCTGTTAAGGGCTTTTCCTGGTTGGTTTTAGGCACCGGATGTTCGCTGATTCTCATTCTATGGTATGGGTTGTTATTTCCGGACAGTTTCCTTGTAAAACGATTTCTATCCATGGAGGCCGCAAGTCATGGTTCACTTCTGGTTCATCTGAATGAAGCTGCGACTGCATGGAAATTAATTGAGGCGCATCCATTGGCAGGATTAGGTTTTGGGTCTCAGGGGATTAGTTCCCCTGACGGGGGTGTCATCTCTGACGGTTTGTGGCTTCAGATGCTTGTGGAAGTGGGGGTCTTGCGGTTCGGTATTTTCCTCATGCTCACAACAGTGGGGGTGACCAGAATTCTTTACCGTTGCCTGCGTTATGGTGCAAATCCTTTAGTGATAGGTCCGATTATGGCCATTTTGTTTTATGGCTTTTATAGCATCATTGGCGGTTGGTTGAATACTGCATTTGCATGTAGGATTTCTTACCTTATTTTTTGTTTCATGGTTGCAGTGGTAGCCTTTGCTCCTCGTAGTTCGCCTGCGCCTCCCTTGAGTGAAGGGCGAAGGGTATGACGTTTGACTTGAAACTTCTGCGAAGCAGCGTCTGGAGTTTGACTGGACAGGCCGGAAGGGTTGCGTTGCAGGCAGCCCTTTTTGTCTTTTTGTCTCGCGGGTTGGGGGTAAAGGATTTCGGGCTGTATATGGCTCTTTTGGCAATGGCACAACTTGTTTTTCCGTTTTCAGGCCTTGGGGCCCACAATATGATGGTGATGCGGGTAGCCAGAAGGCCCCGATTGCTCGATGTTTACCTCCGTCACACACTTGTAATGCTCTTTTTAAGTGGGGTGTTTCTTTCGGTCGTACTTACTGTGATCAGCGGGTGGCTTTACCAGGGGGAGGCACCGCTCTGGGCACTGGGGTTAGTGATTTTTACAGAGCTTGTGGCCTTTCGTTTAGTCGATGCATCCACCCACGCCCATCAGGCGCTAGAAAAGCTTCACAGAACCGCCGGCATACAGGTTCTTTTAAGTGCAGTTCGTGCTGCAATTGCGTGTACGCTATTTTTCAGCGGGCAGTTGCAATTTTCAATTTGGGTTGGACTGAATTTCTTCTGCACCCTTGGGGTTGGTGTTCTTGCCCTGGCTTGGACTGTTCGCAGTGAACGCTTGAGGTTCTGGCCGCCGCGTTTTTTTTCCAGCGAGATTTCCCAAGGTCTTTATTTCTCGTTGAGCGGAACAAGTCAGGCTCTTTACACCAATACTGACAAAATGATGCTCTCCAAACTTTCAGGTCTGCAGAGCGTTGGTCTCTATTCTGCTGCATATCGGGTCATCCAGATGGCTTTTTTGCCGGTTCTTTCCGTGCTTTCAGCCTCTTATGCTCGTTTTTTTCGCTACGGAAAGTCGGGCCTTGAAGATTCCTTGCGTTTTTCTCTTCGGCTTTCTCCTGTTTTTGCAATTTACGGTCTCCTTGTAGGGGGTGGTATTTATTTTGCGGCGCCTTTTTTACCATTGGTTCTCGGTGCTGAATACGCAGAGAGTGTGCCATTTCTTCGTATGCTTTCTGTCTTGCCCCTGATTCAGGCGGCCCACCATCTTGTCGGTGATGCACTCACAGGCGCCGGGCGCCAACGCGACAGGGCACTGTTGCTTTTGAGCGCCGGACTGGTGAATGTGGTTCTGAACTTGTTACTGATCCCACAGTTTGGGGTGAGAGGGGCCATTATAGCGACCCTGGCCACCGAGTTTATGCTTTTCATGAGCTATGTCGGGGTCGTTTGCTTTTTGTCAAATCGCCGGAGAATTTTAGCATGAAATATACAGTCGTTATCCCTACCATCGGTAGGAGCTTCGAGGTGGCACAACTATTGGGAAGCATTGTGTCCCTCAACCGTAGCGACCTGGAAATTATTATTGTTGACCAGAATCAGGATGACAGGCTTCAACCTGTTGTTGCGGCGATAAGGATAGGCGTGCCTATTCAGCATCTTCGCGTCAACTTTAAAGGGGCCGCGCGAGCCCGAAATTATGGTTTGCAGTACGCCCGTGGGGAGATCATAAATTTCGCTGACGATGATGCGACCTTTAGGCCGGGAGCCTTCGATGCCATATCCGATGCCTTTTCCCAGCATCCCGATGCGGACATGGTTTCCTTGCGGGTAGTTGACCCTGAAACCCAGTCGGATTGTATGTTGCGTTTTCCAGAACAATCTTGTGTTATTAATGAGCGGAATTGTTTCCACGTTACAGTTGAGTGTGTGCAATTCTGGCGAAGGAAAACCCTTCAAGGCCTCGGAGGATACGATCCGAGGCTTGGCGTGGGCACCTATTTCGGGGCCGAAGAGGGGGCAGATCTTGTTGTCCGTTCTTTGACGGCTGAATGTACGTTGCGGTATATCCCCTTTGTTGGGTTCGAGCATCCTGCAAAGGTTCAAAGTGCAGCCGAGAGGTTCTACAAGTATGCTCGGGGAACAGGATTTTTCTTTAGAAAACATTTTGAAAAACCCCATGTTCGTCAATTCATTTCAGTATGGTTTGTTAAGGGGGTGGTGGGGAGCTTGGTTTTCCTGTTATTTAAACCACGAAAGGCATTTTGCTACTCAGCTCGAATTGCAGGCTTTTTGGTTGGGTTCTGGCGTTCAAAAAGGGACTTGGGCAGCAGGGCAGTTAAGGAGGCCTTTTACAGAGGATGAAGATATTATTCGATAACCGCTGGATTGGTGCTCATGGTATTGGCCGGTTCGCCAATGAGATTTTTAAACGCCTTCCGGAAGTTTCCATTCTTCCAGGCGGTGTAAAGTTACTTCATCCTTTTGA
>CALZLE010000499.1 GCA_945788205.1 uncultured Desulfuromonadales bacterium | reverse complement strand
CCTGCAAAAGGCCCTGTAGAAAAGCATCAGGAAGGGCTCCCACATCGGGAGCCCTTTTTTATTCCGCATCAATTTCTGCCAGTATTTTTCTCGTTGCCTCTTTTTTTCTCGCCGGTACCCTTACCGCTTCCAGCTCGACTAACAGTTGCTGCTTTTCCGTTCGTACACGGTCAATTTCAGCGTTTGCCTGCCTTAGTCTTTCACGTGAGCTGTACTTCCAACGACGCTTGGCCTGACGTTTTTCAGCAACCGCCACCCGGTAACGTTCGAGCAATTTTTCAGCTCGACCCTGCAGCACCTGCAACCGCACCTCTTTTTCCTCTATTTCTCTCTCCGCAGCCCGCACACTCCGTTTAAAATCACTCCCACTCCCTCTCGGTTGAGGGGTCGCTGGAACATAATTTAAATTATCGGTCTTGCTCGGTTTAACAACCTTCTCTTTTCCGAGACACTCCTGCGGCAAACCTTGCAGGTTGTCGGAGTAATGCAGTTGCCCACTGCTATCGCGGCAGGAATAGGTTTTGGCCCACACCGGACCACCGGAAAGGGCACTCAATAGAACAATCAGCAGCAAAATACGCATCAGATCACCTTTTAAAATTGCCGATGACTCTCGAGTATAATGGTCACCGGACCATCATTAATCAGATCGACAGCCATATCGGCCTGAAACCGTCCCGTTTGCACCGGCAATCCTTTTTGTTGTAAGCATTCGACAAAATAACGACATAAGGGCTCGGCTTGTTCCGGCAACGCCGCCTGACTGAATCCGGGACGCCGCCCTTTGCGACAATCGGCGAGCAGGGTGAACTGTGACACGACCAACAGTTCGCCGCTACAATCGCTGACTGATAAGTTCATTTTACCAGCCTCGTCTTCGAAAATCCGCAATCCGGCAATCTTTTCCGCCAAGTAATCGGCGGCCTTTTCGTCGTCCCCTTGCTCGACTCCAAGCAGCACCAGCAAGCCGGCACCGATTTCGGCAATTTTTTCATTGTCGACTGTCACCCCCGCCCGGCTCACCCGTTGTAACACTGCACGCATTTTAACTCACCTCTCCTGCCTGCCCGGCGAACTGTCGCAACAGCGCCAGATTGATCAAATCATCGCAGTGCTCATCACCGGGGGGCGTTTCGATAATTCTTGCCACCGAGGAAAACCGCTGATCCTGCATTAAGGCCTCAAATCCGGCCGGCCCGATCTGCCCCCGGCCAACATGATCGTGCCGATCGACCCGCGCTCCAAGTGGCTTTTTACTGTCATTGATATGGAAAAGGGCCAACCGTTCGGCACCGATCAAACGATCAAATTCCGCCATGGTCACGGCATAACCTTCGCCACTGGTTAAATCATACCCGGCCGCAAAGGCGTGACAGGTATCGAAACAGATGGCCAGATTTTCCTGCGGCAACCGTTCGAGAATTTCAGCCAGTTCCTCAAACCGGGAACCGAGACAGGTCCCTTGCCCGGCGGTATTTTCCACCAGCACCCGCACGTCGTTTGGAGCTTCGCAGAAAATGCGCTGAAAACTTTCAATCAGGGTTGTCATCCCGGCAACTGCTCCCTGTCCGACATGGGCCCCTGGATGCATCACCAGATCCTCGATGCCAAGCTGGGAGCAGCGCTCCATTTCATCGATAAACGCAGCAATCGATTTGCTACGTAAGGCAGAATCGGGACTGGCAAGATTGATCAGGTAGCTGTCGTGAGCGGCAACATAGCCGATGTTGCTGTTCTTGCGAGCAGCACGAAAAGCTGCGATCGAAACATCGCTCAACGATTTCGCCTGCCAGCGGCTGGCATTGCGGGTAAAAACCTGAATCGCTGTGCAGCCAACCGCTTCACCGCGTGAAAAGGCTTTTTCGATCCCCCCGGCGATGGAGACATGAGCACCAACGAGCAACGGAGAAACAGTGGACATCATCGACGGACTGCACTCCAGTCACGCACCAGCGGTCCAATTTGCGCGGGACGGGCCAAATGCGCATCAACATACGAGTGTGCCTTGTCACAAGCGCCTTCAGCGCTAATCAGAATTGTTTTCATTCCGAAATCCTTGGCGGTTTTAAGATTCTGTGGCTGATCTTCGACCATCACACACTGTTCTCCGGAGATGGCCAGTTTGGCCAGGACCTGCTGATAGGGATCAGGATTCGGTTTCGGCTGATAATTGGCAATGCGGATATCGAAGACATCAACGAACAACCCATCCAGCCCGAGAGCGGCAACCACCCGATCAACATGACAGCGGGATCCGTTGGTGAAAACATAGCTCGGAACCTGCAGTGCTTCGATCGATCGGCGCAATTCGTCATCTACGCTCAGTCGGCTGCCGACATCAACGGCATGGACATAATCGAGATAATCTTCCGGGTCGACTTCGTGATGACGGATCAGCCCCTGCAGAGTGGTCCCATAATCTTTCCAGTACTGGCGGCGTAAACCATCGACCTCCTGTTGATCGATACCGACTTGCGCTGCCATGTAATGGTTGATCCTGACATCGATCAAGGAGAAAAGATCCCGCTCCGCCGGATACAAGGTATTGTCCAGATCAAAAAGGACTGCTTTCATGCGTTTACCAATCTCACTATCTCGGGTTGAACTCGCCGCTGAAAACTTCGACTGCCGGACCGGTCATCATCACCGGGCCATCCTCCCGCCATTCCATCTGCAAGTCGCCGCCACGCAAGTGATTGATGATTTTCCGCTCGGTTCGATCGGTCAACACGCCAGCTACGGTTACCGCTGATGCGCCGGTGCCACACGCGAGGGTCTCCCCCGCGCCCCGCTCCCAAGTCCGCTGAATGACTTCGGTGCGGCTGACCACCTGCACAAACTCAACGTTAATTCGGTTGGGAAACCAAGCGTGCCTTTCGACCAGCGGCCCGACCTGCTCAACGACGCAATTTTCGACATCATCAACAAAAATCACGCAGTGCGGATTGCCCATCGAAACACAGGTCACCTCAATATTATCTTCATCCATCGGCAGTTTTATCGCAACGGCCTGTTCCTCTGACGCACCACTCATCGGCAGCTCACCACGGGTCAGTTTCGGTGCCCCCATATTTACCTGCACCCGCTCGATCAAACCAGAATCGCCGGGAAACAATTGCAACGGCAGAATTCCGCTGGCGGTTTCGACCTCAATCCGCAATTTTTCAACCAAGCCATGATCGTAGACATATTTGGCGACACAGCGGATACCGTTGCCACACATTTCCGCCTCACTGCCATCGGCGTTGAACATTCGCATCTGCACATCAGCTTGCTTGGACGGCAGGATCAGAATCAGCCCGTCGGAACCGATGCCGAAGTTTCGATTACTGACCCGCTGGGCCAGAATCACCGGATCATCAATTTTTTCCTCAAAGCAGTTGATATAAACATAATCGTTGCCGGCGCCGTGCATTTTCGTAAATTTCATATTTTCCCTCCGGTTGTTGTTGACCTGAAGTCTCTGATACTATAAACAGCGTCTGGAATGCTCACAACTGAATTTACGGAGACAACATGGCTTTTTTTCTAAAAACTAAACTTTGGCAAACTGGCGCCCTCGACTGGTGGGCGATGATCGATGGCGAAGACGTGTACCTCGGCAACCGCGAATTTCCACTTCCTCCTGAAGAAGGAGATGAATGGCTGGTCCGGGCAAACGGCGACCGTTTCAAGGTCATTGATGGAGAAATAAAGCTGATTGGCAAAGAGGAGGCCCCTGAGCCGTGGCGGACTTACTGATTGTCCAACTGGAGGCCAGTCAGATGGATAACTACTCCTATCTGATTTACTGTCCTGAAACAATGCAGGCTGCGGCTGTCGACCCATCGATGCGTCCGGAAGTGCTGATCGCTGAAGCTGAACGACTCGGTGTCAAACTGACTCTACTGCTGAACACCCATGGACATCAGGACCACATCGCTGGCAACCCACAGATTTTGGCCACTGGCAGCGTGAAGCTGGCCGCTCACCCGATCGATCTGGCGACCCCGGACCTCCCGCTGGCAGAAGGAATGAAAATTCCGCTCGGTAACAGCGAGATTGAGGTTCTGTTCACCCCCGGCCACACCCCCGGCTCGGTGGTTTTCAAAATCGGCAGCAGCATCATTACTGGCGACACTCTGTTTGTCAGCCGCTGTGGTCGTGCCGATCTTCCCGGCAGCAACGTGGAAGACCTGTACCACAGCCTGCAGAGGCTAAAAAAACTTCCCCCAGAAACCAAAGTGTATCCGGGACACAATTACGGACCAACACCAACCTCAACCATCGGTTGGGAGCTGGAGAACAACGACTTTCTTAAATGTCCCGAACTGCCCAGTTTTATCGAGCTGCGCCTCGGCTGAAACAAAATCGGCCCCTGAAGTTATATAGCTTCAGGGGCCGGTTTCAGTTTAAACACCAGTCGCTTTATCCCTCTTCCGCCAAACCTTTCAACGAAATCAATCGGGTTCCGGCCAGGCGATCATTCCAGCCACGTCGATCAGAGCTGGAAAGAATAACCAAGTAGCCAATTCCAGCAGGCAGCGCTTGCAATAATCCACCAACGCTGCGTAAAAAAGCCTGCGAAAACAGCAGTGGTTCTCCGGTAAGCGTCTCAACGCGCAATCCGGTGAGCATCTTGCCTGGAGTTTGCCCAACCAGAAAATGGAACAGAGTGAAATAACTGAATGCCAGAGAAAACAGGACCAGAAAATAGGGAACAGAAAGATCGATCAGAGTTTCTACCGAAGGCAGTAGGCTCTCGCTCGAGGTGGAGATTGCTGCCTCTGCGGCGATCACAAAACTGGTCCCCACGATCACCAGAAGCAACAGATCACAACAAAATGCGGCGATCCGGTTGCCCGTCGCGGGCAGGAGCTCGCGACCAACCTCTTCGACAACCTCTTCGACAACCTCATCTTGTTCTGTTTCTAGAGCTACTGCTGTTGCTGCGGATACCACTGCCCCACTAGCGGCGGCGGCAGCCAATGGAGCGTCAGAAAACTCTGGTTTCTCAGAAATATCCTCGCCCGTGGTTTGTGGTTCTAGCTGTGGACTTTCAGCGGGAGGTTCCAGCTCTTGCGCCAACTCTGGCACAGCAGCTTCAGGCTCTAACTCTTCACTGAATACCGATTCTTCCGGAAAGGGTTCAATCGGCAGTTCAGCTTCCGGTCGCGGCTCTTCGACGTCAGCAGAAAGTTCTGGATCGTCAGAAAAAATGTCCTCTACCAGAGCGGCATTTGGCTCTGGCTCTGGCTTTGGCTCAGGAGCCTCTTCCTCCCCGACAACCGTTTCTGCTAACAGCAGATCATCGTCGGCTTCAACAATCGAATCGGGCTCTGGATCTGCGACAAAAAGGTGATAAGTTTCTTCCGGAGCCCCCTCTTGCTGAGAAGACTCCGGTAAGTCAAAAGGGCTTTTCGGGTCCTCCTCGGTCCCGGCGTCCTCTTCCTCACCACCCTCAAACTCGACATTGTCAGTCTCGAAGGAAAACTCGTCCTCTTCTGCCGGCGGCAGTTCAAAATCATCAGCAGCGAGGTTTTCAGTATCTTCGTCAGCTTCATCGGCGTCGTCAGCTTCGTCGACCGGATCGAAACCGAAATCATCTTCTAATTCGGCAGCAGCCTCTTCGTCATTCGAATCGAATGCAAATTCATCACCTGCTTCACCGCCGGCGTCCTCAGCAGCCTCTTCCTCTGGGGACGGCAGGGTTTCTTCAACATCTTCATCTGCCGGGGCTTCTTCAAACAGCTCATCGAAAGATAAATCCTCTTCCTCTTCACTGTCGCCCATAAAGTCGAAACCGAAGTCGTCGCCGTCACCCGATTCTGCCGAAACGGTTTCGCCAACCTGAAAATCTTCAGGGTCATCGTTTGCCGCAGTTGCCACACCGGCGGCAGCAGCCGTCGCCGCTGTTACCGTTGCTGCTGCGACCACATCATCTACGACGCTCTCATCCTCGGCGGTTACCGTCTGATCGACCGGCTTCATCTGCCCGGGGAAGAGGACACTTACAATCCCGAATTTCTGCTTGTGCTCAATTAAATCCTTGCCACACTTTTTGCAGCTATCGAGATGGTCAAAACTGTTGTAGCCGCATTTAGGGCATCTCATGACTCATCCTTTCCTTGGAAAGCAGCATTTTCGCTGCACCGGCCTTTTGCTAAATCACCATAAAGATATTGTAAAATTGTCATAATCGCAAGTCCGGCGGTCTCAGTTCTTAAAATTCGTGGCCCAAGACTGACCGGGAGATAGCCTGCAAGTTCAGCTTTTTGGGCTTCTTCTGCCGTTATTCCCCCTTCGGGGCCGACGATAACCGCAATCTGCTGCGGACACTTATCCGGCAGAAGCTGATCGAGGGGCTGAGCACTTTCTTCCCAAAGGAGCAACTTCAGATCGGCATCGACTGCGGTGAGCGCTGACTCAAAACTCTGCATGATCTGTAGTTGCGGCAGGTACGGCTGCCCAGACTGGCGTGCCGCCTCCTGAATAATTTTTTCCCAGCGTTTGCTTCGTTTCTGCTCACGTTCCGGCTTCAAACGTCCGACACTGCGGGCCATCTGAGTGGGCAGAAAACGATTAACCCCCAATTCGGTCCCTTTCTGCAGAACCAACTCAAGCTTTTCACCTTTCGGCAGGCCTTGGATCAAACTTAAGGAACATTTTGGCGGTGGCGCTTTCGCAACAGAGAGAATCCGAACCTGATAGTCTTCCAGAATCTGCGCCTGGGCAATCAGTCCTGAACCATCCAGCAATTCACACTCTGCTCCGGCCGACAACCTCAAGACGGTACGCAGATGGCGCAAAGTCTCTGCCGGCAGCTCAACCACTTGCCCAACCGTGAAGGACGTCCCTGGAATAAAAAAACGCTGCATTTAGTTTCGACGCCGATAGAGGAGACAGATCCATTCGTCCTGCACTCTGGTCGGAAAAGATTCGAGCGGCAAATCGGAAAAGCCGTCGCGAACCAACGCTTCCTTTTCCTGCAAAATCCCAGACAGAACTAACCAGCCGCCTGGGCGTAGATGCTGTAGAAGTTCGTTTTTTAAACGAACATTTTCCTCAGCAAGAATATTGGCAACAACCAGATCGAACTCGCCCGGCAACTCTTCCAATGGCTGCGGACTGATTTCAATCTGCTTACAGAAGTTGTTTTTCGCCACATTTTCTTTTGCAACTTCGCACGCCACCGGATCGATGTCGTTGGCGAGAATCCTGTTACAGCCCAGAGCTGCAGCACCAAGCGCCAGGATTCCTGACCCGGTACCGACATCCAACATCTCCATGGGACGGGCGTCCTTGGTGAACAATTCAGCAATCATCTCCAGACAGAGCAGAGTGGTCCCGTGGGTACCGGTTCCGAACGCCATCCCCGGATCGATCTCGATGGCAACTTCATCGGCAACCGACTGGTAGCTCTCCCAGCTCGGATGAATGACTAAACGCGAACCGATCCGCATAGTTGAAAAATTCTGCTTCCAATTTTCCGCCCAGTCCTCCATCTCGACAGTGCTCGGCGCACTAACTGAGAACCCCTGTTCAGATAGGGCCGGCAAATGTCTTAAGCTCTCTTCAATCTGCAAACAGAGCTGTGCCGGGTCGGTCGCAGCTTCAAAGTAGGCTTTTATACAGTAAGTCTGGTTTAGGGCCAGCTCTTCATCCGGCACTCTGAAAGTATCCAGTTGCCGGTCCTCAACCACAACCCCGCCGGCTCCTGAATCGGCAAGAACAGCACCAGCCAAATCGACATATTTTCCGAGCAACGAAACTTCAATGACAATCCATTCATTTTTCATACCCCCTAATTAACAGAGTGCTCGAATGAAAATCAACAAGGAATTCTAAGAAAAAAGTTGACTCCATAGAAAAAGTCTGGCTGAATCTTAAGTTCGTACCAATGAAGGTCCAGATCTACCTTGAAAACAGGAGGTTATTCTGATTTTCTTGGCTGACAGAATAAATAATTAAAAAAAATTATCATAGCTCTTGCACTGTAGCAAACAGTCTGCTAGAGTTGGTTAATGTTTTCATGAGCAAGCACTATAAAATCAACAAAACTGGGCAGATCCAAATAGAT
>CALZLE010000498.1 GCA_945788205.1 uncultured Desulfuromonadales bacterium | reverse complement strand
GTTGATGGGGTATCCTGAGGAAACTTATCAAAGACGTGCCAAAGAGATGGGGATTGCCCGTCTGGTCACTTTTACCGGAAAAGTCGAATATGGTCGCGCCGCCGAGTTCTTGCGGTTGGGTGATCTGGCTGTTTCACCCAAACTCTCAAAGACCGAGGCCAACGGAAAACTGTTCAACTATATGGCCTGCGGGCTGCCCTCGGTGGTTTTCGATACCCCGGTCAATCGGGAAATTCTCGGGGAGCAAGGCGTATATGCCAAATTTGGAGATGCTGAAGACTTAGCCGATCAGATGGAATTGCTGGCCAATGACGATAAACGTCTTTCAGACATCGCCTGCAGGGTCAGAGAAAAAGCTGTGCGGGATTATTCCTGGCACGAGGTGGCCCATCGGATGAATCTCGTTTACCAGAATCTTCTTCGTTGATGGCGAAGAGTTTAAGGGTTGAAGGGGGTTAGGGGAGACAATGGAAAAGAATGTGGTGGTTTTGTTTTATCCTTCAGCCTGGCCCGAAGGTGCACGTGGGAGAATCCCCTATGCCTTACTGTACCTGGAGAGGATGGTCAGGGACCTGGGGCTGGAAATCGTCTTGATCGACGAGCAGGTCCAGAGGGCTTACCATTCGGTCCTCGAGAACGTGAAGGAGAGGTTGCTGCTGGTTGCTGTCAGTGCAATGACCGGCGACCAAATTGTTGGTGGAGTACGTTTTTCCAAGTCAGTCCGGGAGGTTTCCGATTGTCCCATTATCTGGGGCGGTTGGCATCCTACTCTTTTGCCGGAGCAGACCCTTAGGGAAGCATATGTCGATATCGTTGTCATTGGGCAGGGTGAATATGCTTTTCAGAATTTAGTAAAACGCATTCAATGTGGGGCAGAGATTCAGGGGATTCCAGGCGTTGGCTACAAAAGGGAGGGAGAATGTGTTGTAACCCCCCCCGCCCAATTTGTCGATATTAATGAATTCCCCCGAAATGATCACCGCTTGCTGGATGTAAACAACTATGTTTTTAAAAGTAGCTATGCAGAGCGGTGCGTCGGTTATTTTTGCAGTCATGGGTGCCCACATCACTGTGCCTTCTGCTGCGTTGCCACGATTTATGGGCGAAAGTGGTATAACAAGGGCGTAGATGAAATTATTGAGGACCTTCGGTATTTCAAAGAATCTGCTGAAATCGACAGCGTGACTTTTGATGATGATAATTTTTTTGTGAATCGGGAATTTGCTCTCGAGTTTAGTAAAAAAATGATCGAGTCCAAGCTCGGCTTGTTGTGGGATACGAGCGCCCACGCTGCAACCTTTCTGAAAAACTTTTCCGATGATGATGTCGAACTCTTTTACCGGGCAGGCTGTCGGCAGATCTATGTCGGAGCAGAGTCTGGGGATCAGGACATCCTGGACCTGATCAGCAAGGGCACAACAGTTGACGATAATTTGAAGTTTGTCAAATTATTGAAACGGCACAAAATCATTCCAATGCTTTCCACCATGGTCTGTTTTCCGGTCGATTCGGGCGAGGATGTCGATCAGACCATTGATATGGTAAGAAGGGCGAAGTTGCTCGATCCTAATTTGCGAGCGAGGATCTTCTTCTATACTCCGTATCCTGGGACAGAATTGTATGATAAGGCCATAGCCGCTGGTTTCAAGCCCCCGGCCAGGTTAGAAGATTGGCCGTCTCATACTCTGCGAAAGTTCAAGGCTCCCTGGACCCAAAAGGATTTCCGTTGGGCAATGGAGGTTTTTGCAAATTTTTATTTTCCTCTCTGTAATCCCAGGTTTTATGAGTCTATTCCGATAGCAAAACTGAAACCATTGCTTTTTGTTATTAATAAAGTTTTTTTCCCGATTGCTTTTTTAAGGTTTAAATATAACTATTTTAGGTTGCCATTTGAAGCAAAGATGTTTTTGAAGTGTTTACAGTTTTACAATAAGGTTATGAATAAGAACTATAGCCTTGGCTTTGAAAGTTATCTGGACTGATTTTGGTTGTCCTGGATTCAGTCGGCTGAATAGAAAGGGAAGTCTGTGGGCGTTGAACAGGTCGCTTGTGACCTTTGCGGAGCCGATGATTATATCGTTCTTTTCGAGGGACAGGATCGCCTTCACCACAAACCCGGGCGGTTCCCGATTGTTAAGTGTAAGAACTGCCAGCTGGTTTATCTCAATCCAAGGCCCGATATAATTTCGCTCCCTCATTACTACCCAGAAGATTATGCTCCCTTTGCCCATGGCCGCGGCCTGGTTGGAAAGGTCCAGGTGTTGCTGAGAAGATTGGAGGCTTTGCGCATCAGCCGCTTCATTCCGGAACAAGGGCGAATTCTTGAGGTCGGGTGTGCTGCCGGCGACTTGTTGGTCCCTTTGCGAGAACACTACCGGCTGGATGTAGCAGGCATTGAAATGAGCCTGCATGCAGCATCCCTGGCAAAAGATGTGCATGGACTGGATGTTCATTGTGGCACCCTGTTCGATGCCCCATATGCCAGGGCAAGCTTTGATGCTGTGGTGATGCGGCATGTTGTTGAGCATTTCCCTTCCGCACGACAAGCCCTAGAGGAGATTGGGCGGCTGTTGAAACCGGGAGGAAAACTCTTCATCACGACCCCTAATTACAACAGCATTGATCGCAGAGTTTTTAGGTCCTTTTGGCATAATTACGAACCGCCAAGGCATCTGGCTGTCTTTTCAGTGGCTACTCTTGAGCGTTTGTTGGGTGAGACGGGGTTTGCTTTACAGGGGATTGACCACAGTATGGTACCCAACGACTGGGTGCATAGTACTAAATATCTGCTTGAGGGGCTCGGGCTGAATACCCTCGCACGGCTTTTTACAATTAAAAATCCCCTGATTTTACTATTCTTCTTACCCTTTGGGGTCGTACAGAAGCTGCTCAAAAAAAGTGGTCGAATTCAAGTTAGGGCAGTGAAAAGGTCCTGATGCAACAAGTTCTTGTCATATTCAAAGCTCTTGTCAGTCTAGGGTTGTTGGCTTACCTTCTGGTCTCAGTAAACCTCTCTACCCTGGTTGCCCTTATATCGCGAATCAGCTTGATCCACTATGCAGCTGCGATCGCTGTAGGTGGCATCGCTGTGGTCTTGTCTACTTACAAGTGGCGAGTGATTTTGAGAAATGAGGAGTTGGATTGCCCTTCAGCAGAACTCCTGAGGTATTACCTGATCGGGATATATTTTAACAATTTTCTACCTACATCCATCGGAGGCGACGCTGCTCGGGTTTATCTCCTTGCCAGAAGATACGGCCATCGTAAGAAAATTTTCTATTCAGTCCTTGTTGAACGTTTTACGGGATTGATGGCCCTGGTTTTCTTCCTGACCCTGGGGGTTGTTTGGGGTCCGAGGGTACTGGGAGGCGATTACTCTGTCCTTCTCGGTCCTGTCTTCCTGCTAGGGGGAGGGCTGTTTCTTATTTTCTTCAACCGACAGGTCTTAGCCCGGTTTGTCAAGATGCTGCCAGGGCCCCTCCAGGGTTATGTGGAGATGGTTGGGGATCGTTTGGGGCACGGTATCCATTTTTCCAAGGTTGGCTGGACCGTCGTTTGGACCTCAGTATTTTTCCAGTTCTTGGGCATCCTCATCTATTTGTTGGTAGCGCAGTCTCTTTCTTTAACGGTCACATTTAGTGACTTAATGCTTATTGTACCCCTGGTAACCCTTTTGACCCTCATCCCTCTGTCCTTAAATGGCTTGGGCATCAGGGAGGGTGGTTTCGTTGTGTTGTTGTCCGGGCTGGGGGTTCCTGCCTCGGAGGCTCTTTCCCTTTCGCTGCTTTACTATGCAATCACCCTTCTGTTGAGTCTGTGCGGCTGGGGGTTGTGGCTGTTTTCCCGTGGGGGAGAAGCCCAAAGTATGGATGCTCAATAACCGGGTTGTTCTTGCTTGCTATTGGTGGGGATAATTCTGAAAAGCTCATGAAATTGCTGAACCTATGGTTTTAGAAAAAATTAAGCTGCCTCAGGGTTGTCTGGCATTCGTTCTTTTTATTGGAGGAGCTTTCGCCCTGTATGTCAACACCTTCGGCAATGCTTGGACCATGGACGATTTTCCGGTCATCGTCGAAAACCCGGATGTCAGATCTCTGGCCGCTTTTTTCCTTGATTCCCATCCTGGACGTCCCCTGAGAGAAGGGACCTATCTCCTCGATTATTACCTTTTTGGGTTGGATCCGTGGGGCTACCATTTTCAAAATATTTTTTGGCACGGTTTTAACGCCTTCCTGATTTTTATACTGATTGTGCGCCTCAAAGGCTCTCTCGTGGTCGCCTGGGTGGCTTCCAGCCTTTTTCTGTTTCATCCGCTTGCCGTTGAGGTGGTTGCGAACGTCTCTCATCGCAAGGACAGTCTTGCGCTTGCCTTTATTCTCCTGTCTGTTCATGCCTATGTCTCTGCCTTTAGGATGGATAATAAACATTGGTTTTGGATTCTTCTTTCCATTTTTCTAATGTGTGTTGCCACGCTGGGAAAACAAAATGCCATTGTTTTGCCGGTGATTTTCCTCGCCTACGAGTTCAGCTTTGTGCCGAAGGGGAAATGGATTTTTTTCCGGGGCATAAGGGTGTGGGTCGGCCTTCTTGTCTTTGGCAGCGTCGCTGGAGTCCTTTTTCTGCTGCTTGGCGAGGGGCGGCAGATGTTTCTCAGATCGGCTCAGGGCCTCCTTAACAAGATGAACCATTTTGGGGATTGGACGGGTTGGGACTATTACGGCCTCGTCCTCAAGTCCTGGAGCTTTATGTTTCTCAAAGTGGTGTTTCCTGATGAACTGGCCATGGAATATACCTATGGGGCTCCCTCATCCTGGATGAATCCTTGGGTGATTCTTACTTTTGTGGGGATCTTTCTGTACGTTTTTGTGGGCTTTCGGCTAAAGGCCCAAAACCCTCTGGCGTTTTTTTTCCTCGCCTGGGTCGGCGTTTTCTGGTTGCCTGTTAGCAACCTCTGGCCTCTCGCGTACTTTTCAGCCGACCGTTACCTGTATGTTCCTTCGGTGGGAGCCTTTGTTCTTTTTGCGTTGCTGTTCGAACGCATATTTACTCATCGAAAAGGAGGCCTTCTTGTCGTTGTACTGGTCCTGAACGTGCTCCTGGGGTGTTTGACCTGGCAACAAAGCAAGGTCTGGAG
>CALZLE010000497.1 GCA_945788205.1 uncultured Desulfuromonadales bacterium | reverse complement strand
CTAGTCACAATCCGATTGATTATAACGGGATGAAGCTGGTTCGTGAGGACTCCAAACCGATTAGTGGCGATACTGGTTTGGGAGCGATTATGGTGTTGGCGGAAACGGGCGAGTTCAGTCAGCCTGAGAGAATTGGTGAAATCACCAATGTTTCTTTCCGGGAACAGTATATCGATCATCTGTTGTCGTACATTGATCCTTCTTCCATCAAGCCGTTAAAAGTGGTCTTTAATGCCGGCAACGGTTGCGCCGGGCCGATTGTAGACCTGTTGGAAAAGTGCTTGTCACTGGACGTTGTGAAAATTTGTCATGAGCCAGATGGGACTTTCCCGAACGGAATTCCTAATCCGCTGCTGCAGGAAAATAGATCCATAACCCGAGATGCCGTTCTGGAGCAAAAGGCAGATTTAGGTATTGCCTGGGATGGTGATTTTGATCGGTGTTTTTTCTTTGATGAAAACGGTTGTTTTATTGAAGGGTATTATATTGTTGGGTTGCTGGCCGAAGCGTTGTTAGCACGCAACCCTGGCGAAAAGATTATTCACGATCCTCGACTTACTTGGAACACTATCGAGACTGTTAACTCTGCCGGCGGACAACCGATACAGAGCAAGACTGGGCACGCTTTTATCAAAGAACGGATGCGGCTGGAGAACGCTATTTATGGTGGCGAGATGAGTGCACATCACTACTTCCGTGAATTCTCTTACTGTGATAGTGGGATGATTCCTTGGTTAATGGTGATTGCTTTACTCAGTAGTACAGGTAAATCCTTGTCGTCACTGGTAGCAGATTGCGTTGCGCGTTTTCCGGCCAGTGGTGAGATCAATAGACGAGTAAAGGACGCCGGTGCCGTTATTCGTTTAATTCAAAGCCGTTATGAATCTGATGCAATCAGTCTCGATTTTACTGATGGCCTTAGTCTGGAATTGGAGCAGTGGCGTTTGAATCTGCGTGAGTCGAATACTGAGCTTGTGCTGCGTCTGAATGTTGAGTCGCGAGGTGATGGTGAGCTGATGCGGAAGAAAACAGCGGAACTGCTAGAATTGATTGGCGGTGAACCTGCCTGAGGTAAGCCGAGTGCAAATAAAGCGGGGCGTTCATTTCTGAACGCCCCGTTTACGTTAAGCCTTTTCGAATCTGACCAGCCGAATAAAGTCTTCCGCTTTCAGGCTTGCGCCGCCGACCAGCGCTCCGTCGATGTCAGCCTGTGCCATCAGTCCATCGACGTTGGTCGGCTTCACGCTGCCGCCGTAGAGGATGCGGGTGGCAAATGCGACTTCCTGTGTGAACATCCCTTGTAATAGACCACGAATGAAGGAGTGAGCTTCCTGGGCTTGCTCATCCGTAGCAGTTTTTCCGGTGCCGATTGCCCAGACTGGTTCGTAAGCAATGACCACATCGGACATCTGGGTGGCCGAAAGATTCGCCAATCCACCTTTAATTTGTGTCGCAAGGACATTCAGCATTTCATCGTTTTCCCGCTCTTGCAGGGTTTCGCCGATACAGAGGATCGGTTTCAGACCTGCCTCCAACGTTTTGATCATTTTCTGGTTGATAAAAGAGTCTGTCTCTTCCAGCAGTTGACGCCGTTCGGAGTGGCCGATAATGACGTATTCACAGCCAGCATCTTTAAGCATCAGTGGCGAGACTTCACCAGTAAAGGCACCGGACTCTTCCGGGTAACAGTTTTGCGCCGCTAACTTGATCGGTGTATTTTTAATCGTCGCCGCGACCGCAGTTAATGACGTGAAGACTGGCGCAATGACAATATCGACTTCTTCAAAGTTGGCGAGGCATTTGGAAAGATCACTGCTCAATTCACACGCTTCGGCGATGGTTTTGTTAAGTTTCCAGTTTCCGGCAATCATTGGTTTGCGCATTTGTATCCCTCCAGAAATTATTTATCGGTCAGAGCAACAACGCCGGGCAGGGCTTTCCCTTCGAGGAATTCCAAAGAGGCACCACCACCCGTTGATATATGAGTCATTTGGTTCTGCAGATTTGATTTGTTGACGGCGGCAACCGAGTCACCACCACCGATAATCGACAGGCAATCGTTTGCTGCCAGGGTTTCGGCGATGGCAAAGGTGCCTTTTGAGTAAGCGTCAAATTCAAAGACGCCCATTGGGCCGTTCCAGACAACAGTCTTAGCTTCTGCAACTTTTTGCGCATAAAGGGTGATCGATTCGGGGCCAATATCGAGCCCCATTTTGCCGGCGGGAAAGTTTTCATTGCGGGCAATTTCTGCGGGGCTGTCAGCAGCGAAAGAGCTGGTGGCCAAGTGATCGATCGGCAGCAGGAAATCGACTCCACTGCCCTTGGCTTTTTCCAGCAGTTCGCGGGCGAGATCGATTCGATCCTCTTCAACCAGTGATGAGCCAATCTCGAACCCTTGTGCTTTTAGAAATGTGTAGGCCATGCCGCCGCCGATCAGGATAACGTCAACTTTGCTCAGCAAGTTTTCGATGACAGTAATCTTGTCGCTGACTTTTGCACCACCAAGAATTGCCACAAAGGGTCGCTTCGGGTCAGCCAACGCGCCGCCGAGATATTTGAGCTCTTTCTCCATCAAGTATCCGGAGACGGCGGGTGACAGCAGCTTGGCAACCCCTTCGGTTGAAGCGTGGGCACGATGGGCGGTGCCAAAAGCATCATTTACATAAACATCGGCAAGCTTTGCCAGCTGTGAGGCAAAGACCGGATCATTGTCGGTCTCACCTTTGTGAAAACGGACATTCTCCAGCAGCATGACACTGCCGTCCTTAAGCTGATTGGCAAGTAATTCAATATTCTCGCCGATGCAGTCGGGCGCCATAATGATTTGCTGGTCGAGGAGATCACTCAGATAGCTGGCGACCGGACAGAGACTAAAGGCAGGGTTGGCTTCACCTTTGGGACGCCCTAAGTGAGAGGCCAGAATCAGCCGGGCACCTTTGGCAAGCAGCGCGCGGATGGTTGGCAGTGCGGCAACGATGCGGGTGTCGTCAGTGATTTCTCCTTGAGCGTCGATCGGCACATTAAAGTCGACACGGCAGAACACGCGTTTGCCTGAAACGTCGATATCGTTGATGGATAACTTGTTGAACATTTTACTCTCCGAAAATGAAAATCGGCGCCAATCCAATGGTGGATGGCGCCGATGCGATGACTATTTATTGATGTAGCGAACCAAGTCGAAGACCCGGTTGGAGTAACCCCATTCGTTGTCGTACCAAGTCAGGACTTTAACCATGTTGCCACCGATAACGTTGGTGGTTTTAGAGTCGAGACTTGATGACGCTGGCGAGCCGTTAAAGTCGACCGAGACCAATGGCAAGTCGATGTAGTCGAGAATGCCTTTCATCTCACCGTCGGCAGCAGCCTTCATTGCAGCATTCACCTCTTCGATACTGGTCGCTTTTTCGGTTTCGACGACCAGGTCAACGACCGACACATTCGGGGTCGGGACGCGAACTGCCATGCCGTCCAATTTGCCTTTCAGCTCAGGGAGGACCAGCGAGACGGCTTTTGCTGCACCAGTGGTCGTCGGGATCATCGACATAGCAGCGGCTCGTGCCCGGCGCAGGTCTTTGTGCGGCAGATCAAGGATGCTTTGGTCGTTGGTGTAAGCATGGATGGTGGTCATCATGCCACGTACAATGCCGAAATTCTGCATCAGGACTTTAGCGACAGGTGCTAAGCAGTTCGTCGTGCAAGAGGCGTTGGAAATAATGTGGTGAGATGCGGGGTCATAGTTTTTTTCATTGATGCCCATGCAAACCGTAATGTCGGCATCTTTCCCCGGAGCGCTGATGACGACCTTTTTGGCGCCAGCCGCAAGGTGCATGGCCGCTTTATCGCGATCGGTGAAAAGGCCGGTTGCCTCGATGGCGATCTCAACGCCGAGTTCTTTCCAGGGCAGCTGTGCAGGATCTCTCTGGGAGAGGATTTGGATCGATTTGCCATTAATGATCAGGTTGTCGCCATCAACACTGACATCGCCCGCGAAGGTGCCGTGTACCGAGTCGTATTTAAACAGGTGCGCTAATGTTGCGGCATCGGTCAGATCGTTGATAGCGACAACGTCCATTTCGCTGGAGCCGCTGGCAATGCGTAACACGTTTCTGCCGATACGACCGAAACCATTAATTGCAACCTTAACAGACATGTAATCCTCCTCGATAAAGATCTAGTTCGTTTAGATGTTAAGAAAAAATTTTTGGTTTGTAAAAACCCGTCAACTGTGCGGTTTTTCACGTAGATTATCAGGGCACAAGACTACATTAAATCTTTCCATTTGCAAATCCCTTTAACAGAAAAAAAACCTTAAAAATCACAATAGTTTTTCTGCTTGCAGCAGGCGTTGAATTTCGGTATAAGAGCAACGCTTTCGAGGGGAAGAAGGGACAATAGTTTGCGAGTGTGTTTACTGGCCAGTGGTAGCCGTGGAAACAGTGCCCTGATTGAAGCTGATGGCTGCCGGATTCTGGTCGATGCAGGTTTGTCTGGACGTGAAATTGAGCGTCGTCTGACCTCTCTTGATCTCACCGGCGAAGATCTACACGCGATTCTAGTGACTCACGAACATCACGATCATGTTGGTGCTGTGGGGCCTTTGGCGCGTCGCTACAACCTTCCTGTTTATGTTGATCAGCAGACACATGCTGCATTGCCGAAGCTTGGCAAAATAGATGATTTACAGCTTTTTGTTGCTGGTGATACGTTTGACTGCCAGGGATTGTTGGTCAGCAGTTTCTCAACGACCCATGATGCTGTGAATCCGGTCGGTTTTGTGATCGAATCGAAAGAGGGAAAAATCGGCTACGCGACCGATCTGGGGATGTCAACCCGGTTGGTCAGTGATCATTTAAAAGAATGCCGGGTTTTGGTTCTTGAGGCCAACCACGATGAGCAGATGTTGCTCGATGGCCCTTATCCTTGGACATTGAAGCAACGAATCCGCAGTCGTCACGGACATTTGTCCAATCACGAATCGCGACGTCTGTTGCAGGAAATCAGCTGGTCAGGGCTGGAGGCACTATTTCTTGCGCATTTAAGTGAAGAGAATAACTGTCCCGAACTGGTCGCGCAGACATTTAAGCAAGCTCTGCAGCAGCCTGACCAGAATCTGCAAATTATTGTCGGTCGACAGCATCAAGCCAGTTCCTGTTTTGTCGGAGCTCTGCTATAGTGAAAAGTTCGAATAATCGATACCTGAGCAGGAAGTTTTTCCTGCTCAGCTTGTTTCATAGATCAAAATAGCGCGGAGTATTGCATGGCCTGGAGAATAGTTGTTGGATTAAAAAGTGGTGTCAAAGATGCGCGTGGCGAACGGGTACGTCGCGAAATCAAAGAGCACCTCGGCTATCAACTGGAGCGGGTTCAGACCCTTGATGTTTACACTGTTGATGCCGAATTGACCGATGCTGAAATTGAGCAGGCAGCAAACGGGCCTTTTTCCGATCCAGTTATTCAGGATGTCGCCATCAATCGTCCGCTGGCCAGTGGTTTCGACATGCTGATCGAAGTCGGCTTTCGTCCTGGCGTTACTGATAACACTGGACGGACAGCCAAAGAAGCGGTGCAATATATTACCGGCCGTTCTTTCAATGCTGAGGAGGGTGTTTATACCTCCACTCAGTATCTGTTGACCGGCTTAACGGATAAAGAGGTTGCTGAGAAAGTTGCCAAGGATTTTCTTGCCAATGGTTTGATTCAACGATGGACAATTCTTTCGGCGGACGAGCTTGATCCGAAAACCGGAGTTCCGGTGACGGTGCCGAAGGTGGTCAGTGATAGTGCACCGACTGTCCAGGATG
>CALZLE010000496.1 GCA_945788205.1 uncultured Desulfuromonadales bacterium | reverse complement strand
CAACACTCTCGAAAAACTGGAAAAATACATCAACATCTCTGACGACGAAAGAACGGCAATTCAGACCCTGAAAACAAAATGGGGAACGACCCCCTACTTTGCGTCATTAATGGATAGAGACGACCCGAACTGCCCGATCAGAATGCAGGTGCTGCCGTCGATGAAGGAACAGGTCAATGAATTCGGGATGGATAATTATCTGATCTGGAAAGAGAATCGTGCAACCGAAGAGGTGCGCCCAGACAGTATTGCCCGCCAATATAAAGACCGGATCGCCTTTACCGTGGTGGAAGTTTGCGGGATTTACTGCCGCCACTGCTTCCGCAAAGAGCTGGTGGTCGATCAGGATCTACAGCTACGTTTCGATGTCGATGAGGGATTAACCTGGATCGCTGAGCATCCGGAGATCCGCGATGTTTTAATCACCGGCGGCGACCCACTGCTGCTGTCGGACGAGAAACTTGAATACCTGATCAGTAAACTGCGTGACATTCCACACGTTGAAATGATCCGCATCGGCACACGCTTACCGGTCGTATTACCGCAGCGGATCACTGATGGGTTAAAGAAAGCGATCGGGGGATTCCACAAGGTCCCGGTCTGGATCAATACCCAGGTGAATCACCCGAAAGAGATCACGGCAGAAACAGAAAAAGCAGTTTACGAGCTGATGAGCTGCGGCATCAACGTCGGCAATCAAGCGGTGCTGCTTAAAGGGATCAACGATGACGTTCCAACCTTCCGTGAATTGCACCAGAAATTGCTGCGCACCCGCATCCGTCCCTACTACGTCTTCTACTGCGAACCAGCACCGGGCATCGATCACTTCCGCACTCCGGTGGAAAAAGGTGCGGAACTGATTCGCGATGCGTTGCGGGGCCACACAACCGGCCTGGCGCAACCAATGTACGTGCTGGCAACCAACATCGGTAAAATTCCGCTGATGCCGGACTACTACATCGTCGACAAAAACGAACAGGAATACACGCTTAAAAATCATCTGGGTGAGACAACGAAAATTCCGAATATGCCCGAATAGTCCGAAGGGACATGGCGATAAACGGGAGATGACTTCCACAGGCCGAACTTCTCAAAGGAGAGAATGATGAGTGACACAGAGCTGTCCAGCATCAAACAACAACTGCAAGAAGCTTACACGACCAAGCTGTTTTTTACCGATCTGAACGGACGGCTGAAAAACCTTTCAGTCAACCCGGATGATATCGAAAGCATCATTGAAAACGGTGTAGGCATCGACGGAAGCTCCATTGCCGGGATAGCAACAGTGGACAATAGTGACCGGATCTTGAAGCCGGTGGTGGAAAGTTTCCGCCTGATCGATTTCGGCGACCGGAAAGTCGGTTTCTTTGTCGGCCGGATTTTCAATCAGGATGGCTCACGCTCGGAAGTCGATCCGCGTTATCCGCTGGAGCGGGCAGTCGAAAAAGCTGAAACCGCCCATCAGATGAAATTCATGATGGGTCCGGAGCATGAGTTCTTTTTGCTCAACGGCGATGAAATGAATGGCGAAAGTCACACCGACAAGCTCGATTACTTCGGTTCAGGGGCGAACGATATCGGTGACGTTGTCCGTCAGGAAATTGTCAATGTCCTGAAAAAATGCGGCATCAAATATGAGAAGACGCATCACGAGGTCACCTCGTCGCAGCATGAAATCAACCTCGAGCCGGGCGACCCGCTGACCATTGCTGATCGCTGCATCCTGTTCGAATTTGTCACCAAGGAAATCGCCGCGCAGTACAATCTGCATGCGACCTTCATGTCGAAGCCATTTACCGGATATAACCGCAACGCCTTCCATGTCCATCTCTCGTTTACGGATATGGAAGGGAAAAATCTCTGCTACGATGAGAGTGCAGAGCATCACCTCAGCCCAATGCTGATGAATTTTATCGGCGGGGTGATCAAGCATGCGCGGGAGTCATCAATCATCATGGCGGCAACCTTTAACTCCTACAAAGCCTATGTGCTAGACAAAGAAGCGCCGGTTGTCCGTGGTTGGGGACTGCGCAACCGCAGCTCCATGATCAGAATCCCGCACGCCCTAAGCCCGGCAGCCACGCGAATGGAGCTGCGCAGCCCTGATGCCACCGGCAATGTGTACCTGCAATTCGCCACTCTGATCTTTATGGGACTGGCCGGAATTGAGGTTAAAGCGGATGCCGGCCAAGCGGATGTTGGCAGCACTTATAAAAAGGAAATGCAACAGCCGAAAGTTCTCGACCGCCGCTTTTTACCGCACGACTTTTTCCCCGCCCTGATGGATGCCGAGAACAGCAGCTTTATGCAAGAAATCTTAGGCACAGAGCTGTTTGCCAATTACATGAAGATCAAAATCAGCGAATGGGAAGATCACCGCACCACGATCACAGACCTGGAGCACCGAAAATATCTGCATATCTAAAAAAACTTTTGCCACATCGGTCTGGGCACAATCATAAGTGCCCAGACCACAACAGCACTCTCCGCAAAATTCTGTCGGTAGATAAAATCATTCAGATTCTGTATGCTTAACCAGCCTGTCCCGTCATCACGACCGAGAGCTGTACGCTCAACCGGGACGCCCCTTTTCTTCTGTTAAATACACATGATGCCGCTAACCGGACTTAAAGCTTTGCATAGACTTGTCCCTGCAGTACTGATCCTGTTCTTTGTCGTCAGCCTTTTCTGCGCGCCCAGCTTCGCAGAAGAAGAACTGAACGACCTGAACAGGGTTATCAAAATCGCCGGCGACCATAACTACCCACCCTACGAATATCTCGATCAAGACGGGCTGCCAACCGGCTACAACATTGAACTGAGCCAGGCAATCGCCCGAGTCATGGGAATGGAGATCAATATTCAGCTCGCAACTTGGGGGGAGGTTCGGCAGGCACTCGAAAAGGGCGATGTCGACATCCTGATGGGCATGGCGCACACCGAAGAGCGCCTTGATGAGGTGAACTTTTCGACGCCTCATGCCAAAGTTCATCAAGCGATCTGGGTGCGGAAAAACAACACCGAAATACAAACTGTCGCCGATTTGGCTGGCCGTGAGGTCATCGTCATGAAAGGGAGCGTCATGCACGATTTCATGCTTGAAAATGAAATCGCGGCCGACCTTTTCATGGTGCAGACTCTAGCTGATGCGCTCAACCTGCTGGCAACCGGCCGACACGATTGCGCTCTGGTCGCCAAATTGCCCGGTGAATATCTGCTCAGCGAGTCGGGCCTGGACAATATACAGCCGATTGCCCGGCCGCTGGTCGCTCAGGATTACGGGTTCGCCGTTAAAAAAGGGAACCACGCCCTGCTGGCTCAGTTTGACGAAGGCTTGTCGCTGCTCAAAAAATCGGGAGAATATCGCCGGATTCATGACAAGTGGCTCGGCGTCCTCCAGCCAAACGACGGTGTCCCCTGGGCAAACATCATTCGCTACGGTTCTCTGGTTCTCGGCCCCCTGTTGCTGGTACTGCTTATTTTCGTCCTCTGGTCGAGGACACTCCGCAAACAGGTTGCCTTACGAACAACCGAACTGGAACGGGAAGTTGCCGAGAGAAAACGGGCAGCAAAAGAGCTACAAGTCCGCCAGAAACAATTACTGCATGCCGACAAAATGACCTCGCTCGGCATTCTGGTCTCTGGTGTTGCCCACGAAATTAACAATCCGAACGGCTTGATCCAGCTGAGTCTGCCGCAGCTCAAAAAAACCTATTCTGATATTGAACCGCTGCTGGAAAAACACTTTAAGGAAAATGGTGATTTTCAGCTTGGCTGGTTTAACTATTCGCGCATGCGCAAAGAGATACCAAACATGCTGCAGGAAATGCTTGAAAGCTCGAACCGGATCAAAAGAACCGTTGAAGAGTTAAAGGATTTCGCCCGACGCGACGACTCAGGCCTAAACGACAAAGTCGAACTGAACAAAGTCATCACCTCTGCGCTGCGACTGGTCGGCAACACCCTGCATAAGGCAACTGCCAACTTCAGCGCCGAGTATGCGCCCGACCTGCCGGACTTCCGTGGCAATGGACATCGTATTGAGCAGGTTGTCGTCAATCTGATTCTCAATGCCTGCCAGGCGCTCACCTCGACCAATCAGGCGATTAAAGTTAAAACCTACGTCTCGGAAGATGGTCTGATGGTCGTTATGGACCTTGAGGACGAAGGTTGCGGTCTGGATGAAGAGACCCTGGCCCGGATCACCGATCCATTCTTTACCACCAAACGAGAAACCGGCGGGACTGGACTCGGGCTGTCAATTTCCGACGGCATCGTCAAAGACCACCAGGGGCGGCTTGAGTTTTCTTCGCAACCTGACAGAGGAATGCAAGTGCACATGTATTTACCAATTTACGAGGAGCAGTAAATGGAGAAGTCTCTTTCCCCAAGTTTTGGTGTTTTGCTGGTCGACGACGAACTCCCCTGGTTGCACAGTTTAAGTCTGACTCTGGAGGGCCCGGGAGCAATCACCAACCTGCTGCAATGCAACGACAGTAGAGAGGTTGTCTCAATTCTGGAGAAAAACGATATCGGATTGGTTCTGCTCGACTTGACCATGCCACACCTCTCCGGAGAGGACCTACTGAACATCATCGTGACCGACTTTCCGCAGGTCAGAGTCATTATCCTTAGCGGCATGAATCAAATAGAGACTGCAGTCAACTGCATGCGTTTGGGGGCATTCGATTATTTTGTCAAAACCGTCGAAGAAGAGCGACTGGTCGACGGGGTCCGCCGGGCGATCAAAATGACCGAACTGGAGCTGGAAAACCGCGCCATCCACAGCCGCTTCTTTCGTGAGCGGCTCGACAACCCCGAGGCTTTCGCTCCGATCGTGACGAAAAACCCAGCCATGCGCGCCAGGTTTCAATATATTGAAGCTGTCGCACCCAGTTCCCAACCAATTTTGATCACCGGTGAAAGTGGGGTTGGCAAAGAGCTGATCGCTCAGGCAATTCATACTCTTAGCCGAAGCAAAAGCCCGCTGGTTACAGTTAACGTCGCCGGGCTGGATGACAGTGTCTTTGCTGACACCCTGTTCGGCCATGTCCGCGGCGCCTTTACGGGGGCAGACACCGCCCGCAAAGGGATGATCGAATCAGCAGCAAAAGGGACTTTGTTCCTCGATGAAATCGGCGATCTCAGCGCCGCGTCGCAGGTCAAGTTGCTGCGCCTGCTGCAAGATGGCGAGTATTACCCGCTTGGCAGCGATCAGTCCAGACAGATGAGCGCCCGGATTATTGTCGCGACTCACGCCGATCTGGAAGAAAAAATGACCCGTGGTGAATTCCGCCGGGACCTTTACTACCGGCTGATTTCGCACCAGGTCCACCTGCCACCGCTGCGCGAACGAAAAGAGGATATCCCGCTGCTGCTTGATCATTTTCTGGCTGAAGCGTCCACCAAACTCAGCAAAAAGAAGCCGACCCCCCCAAAAGAGTTGCCCGTATTGCTATCGACTTACAGCTTTCCCGGCAATGTCCGCGAACTTGCGGCAATGGTTTACGATGCCGTCAGTCTGCACAACTCTAAAACGTTATCGATGCAGAGCTTTCTGCAACGAACCGGGGCGCCAGCCCGGCAGACAACTGTCGAAAACCCACCGACCACTGAAAATCCATTTGCCACACTGACCGAACTGCCAACGATACAACAAGCAGGCCAATTGCTGGTCGACGAAGCAATGCAACGCTCTGCAGGGAATCAAAGTATCGCTGCGAGGCTGCTCGGAATCTCACAACCGGGACTCAACAAACGGCTGAATCAAAAACAACCCTGAAGGGGTATAACTCTAGCTATACCTCCCAACCAAGAAAGATGGGACAAACACCTAAAACCATTAAGAAATTGGAGGAACATTAGAACACCCTCCTCTCTTGGTTATAGGCATTCCAGCCAGGAACAACCTTGCATACCATTTCAAAACAGCTTTCTATCCAGCTATTTAAGTGGAGTCCATTGCAACTGGTATTCTCTTTGCTAACATATAGCCTAAACCTTAAACCCACACTGGGTGGGCAGGACCCATTTATTTTGAGGAGGAGTTAGCAATGAAAAAGTATTTCGTATTCATGTTGTCCTTAGCTGTTGCACTAAGCTTTTCATCGGTCATGGTGACTGATGTCCAAGCAGCAAACCAGTTCGTTACAATCGGCACCGGCGGTGTTACCGGTGTTTATTACCCAACTGGTGGTGCGATCTGCCGCTTGGTCAACAAAACGAAAAAAATGCACGGCATCCGCTGCTCGGTTGAAAGTACTGGCGGTTCTGTTTACAACCTGAACACCATCGCAGCTGGCGAGCTGGACATGGGCGTTGCTCAGTCTGACTGGCAGTATCATGCCTATAACGGAACCAGCAAGTTCGAAAAGCAAGGTCCCAACAAAGACCTGCGCGCTGTTTTCTCTGTACATCCTGAGCCCTTCACTGTTGTTGCCCGTAAAGATTCCGGTATCAAGAACTTCCAAGACCTTAAAGGTAAGCGTGTAAATATTGGTAACCCAGGTTCCGGTCAGCGCGGCACGATGGAAATCGCCATGGCCGCTATGGGTTGGACGAAAGCAGATTTCAAACTTGCTTCCGAGCTGAAATCTGCCGAGCAGTCCAAAGCTCTGTGCGACAACAAAGTTGACGCCATGGTCTTCACCGTTGGCCATCCAAGTGGCTCAATCAAAGAAGCAACCACGACTTGTGATTCCGTTATGGTTAACGTTACCGGTCCAGCAATCGACAAGCTGGTTGCCGCTAACGATTATTATCGGACAGCGACTATTCCTGGTGGCATGTACCGCGGCACCGAAACTGACACCAACACTTTCGGTGTTGGAGCAACTTTTGTTTCCTCTGCCAAGGTTCCTGCTGATGTCATCTACAATGTTGTCAAGGCTGTTTTTGAGAACTTCGATGACTTCAAGAAGCTACACCCGGCATTCGCCAACCTGAAGAAAGAAGAGATGGTCAAAGATGGTCTCTCCGCACCTCTGCATGATGGTGCTGTCAAGTATTACAAAGAAGCAGGGTTGATGTAAGTCTATGTTGTCATGCTAGAAAAAAATGCACCGCCCTCGCGGTGCATTTTTTTTCCTGCGGCCCCAACGGTGATTTTACGGTTACGGATATCACCCCTTGGGTATATTTATCGAATGGGTCGTCTGCCATTCGTCAAGGTGAAGGACTATTGCCATGACCGAAGCACAAGAGACAGTCAAGACAGAAGAAGAACTCCAGGAGATGATTGCCGAAACGGAATCCGGTGCACGTAATCCGACCGGAGCATTTCCAAAGAAAGTTCTCTTTTTTGTCCCGCTCATCTGGACAATATTTCAACTTTGGTATGCGTCACCGCTGCCCTTTTTGTTTAATTTCTTTGTTCTCAATGATACGGAAGCACGAGCCATTCATCTGGCTTTTGCAATTTTTCTGTCTTTTACTGCATTCCCGACCTTTAAAAAATCGCCGACGAAATACATTCCCGTACAGGATTGGGCGTTGGGCCTGATCGGTGCTTTCTGCTCGGCCTATCTTTATATTTTCTATGTCCAACTTGCTGATCGTCCTGGCATGCCAACCCAGCTTGACCTGATCATTTCAGTTGTCGGTCTGATCCTTTTACTTGAAGCGACCCGCCGTGCCCTGGGTCCTCCACTGATGATCGTGGCGACAGTTTTCTGCACCTACACCTTCGGTGGCCAGTGGATGCCGGATGTTATTGCCCACAAAGGGGCCAGCCTTTCTAAAGGGATGTCCCATTACTGGTTGGGAACCGAAGGGGTCTTCGGTGTCGCGCTGGGTGTTTCGACAGGGATGGTCTTCATGTTCGTGCTGTTCGGCGCAATGCTCGAAGCGGCGGGGGCAGGAAACTACTTTATCCGCACCGCTTTTGCTGCACTTGGACATATGAAGGGTGGCCCAGCAAAAGCAGCGGTTGTCTCTTCCGGCCTGACCGGCCTGGTTTCCGGCTCATCGATTGCCAATGTTGTTACCACCGGAACCTTTACCATTCCGTTGATGAAAAAAGTGGGCTTCAAACCGGAAAAAGCGGGAGCGATCGAGGTTGCCTGCTCGACCAATGGTCAGTTGATGCCGCCGGTTATGGGGGCCGCCGCCTTCCTGATGGTTGAGTATGTTGGTATCACCTATATTGAAGTTATCAAGCATGCCTTTCTGCCTGCGGTTATCTCTTATATCGCACTGGTCTACATCGTTCACCTTGAAGCCTGTAAGCTCGGGCTGGAAGGAATGCAGAAAACGGTTACCAAAACGGTTGCCCAGCGGATGCTGACGGCTGTCTTCGGTTTTCTCTTCATGATCATTCTTGGTGGGGTGACCTATTACGGATTGGGCTGGATAAAAGTGGTTGGCGGTGGAGCGACGATCTATATCGTTTCAGTGTTGCTGGCGGCTGCCTACATGTTCCTGCTCTGGTTTGCCTGCAAGGTTCCAGAACTGGAACAAACGACTGAGATCAAAGAGCTGCCACATCTCGGCAAAACAGCGCAAGCAGGGTATTATTTCCTGCTGCCAGTCGTGGTGTTGATGTGGTGTCTGGTTGTGGAGCGCCTCTCTCCAGCGCTGGCAGCTTACTGGGCGACAGTGCTGATGATTTTCATTCTGCTGACCCAGCGACCAATCAAAGGGTTTTTCCGTAAGATGCAGGGCCAGGAGGGCTTTTCCTTTCGGGAAGGCATTGTTGATCTGATTAACGGCAGCGTTTCCGGCGCCCGGAATATGATCGGAATCGGCGTTGCCACTGCCGCGGCCGGTATCGTCGTTGGGACCGTAACCTTGACCGGTATCGGTCTGGTTATGACCGAGTTCGTCGAGTTTATTTCCGGTGGCAATCTGATGCTGATCCTGCTGTTCACCGCGATCATCAGCCTGATTCTCGGCATGGGGCTACCGACGACGGCGAACTATATTGTTGTTTCCACCCTGATGGCCCCGGTTATCGTTAATCTCGCGGCTCAGAATGGCCTGATCGTTCCACTGATTGCCGCACACCTGTTCGTCTTCTATTTCGGCATCCTGGCGGATGATACCCCGCCGGTTGGACTGGCGGCCTTTGCGGCTGCCGGGATATCGGGCGGTGATCCGATCCGAACAGGAATACAGGGGTTTATCTACGATATCCGCACCGCGGTATTGCCCTTTATGTTTATCTTCAACACCCAACTGCTGATGATCGGCATTGACCACTGGTATCACCTGGTGCTGGTGGTGGTCGGGGCCATCTTCGCGATGCTCGCCTTTGCCGCCGGGACCCAGGGTTACTTCCTGGTCAAAAGCCGGATATGGGAAACCGCTGCCTTGTTACTGGTCGCGCTGATCCTCTTCCGGCCAGGAATTGTCTGGGATAAGATTTTTCCGCCCTTGCATGAGGAGCCCCCGGCGCAACTTGAAACCTGGGTCGCTGATATGGATCCCGGCTCTTCACTACGGATTATGCTCAAGGGTGAAAAGATGAGCGGGAAAGAATTTACAAAAACTATCATGTTAACAGTTGGGGATGAAGCGACAGGTGCCGAGAGATTAGCCGGTGTTGGTATCGAAACCCGTGAGGAAGAAGGCAAGATACTTATTGATAATGTTGTCTTCTCCAGTGCGGCAGAGAAAGCGGGGATAGACTTCGACCAGGAAATCCTGAACATTCAGGTTCCCACTCATCGACTGCCTAAGGAATTGATGTATATTCCTGCGACTGCTCTTTATGCTTTCATCTGGCTGCTCCAATCCCGCAGAAGAAAGAAACAGGAAGGTGCGGTCGCTACAGCATAAATAGAGAGTTCCGTCCAAACACCAGACAGTCTTGAGTGATATACTTGAAGGTGTAATCATCTCACTTTATGAGTTGCCTGGCAGGAGGTAGTTATGAGTATCGATATAAAAACGATTCTGGTCGCCAAAGACATGAGCAAGGAATCGTCCAATGTTATCCGCTACGCTTTGGAGTTGGGCTGTAAATTCCACGCGCAAGTCCATGTTTTGCACGTCATGCCGACGGTCGATTCATCGGTACTGAATATGGTCGCGCTGAGCATGGGAGCAGACAAGCTGGCCAAATTCAATGCCATAAATGAAGCGGAGATGGCCAACCTGACCCGTGAGCAGTTACATAAAATCATAGCAACTGAATCCGACCTAAT
>CALZLE010000495.1 GCA_945788205.1 uncultured Desulfuromonadales bacterium | reverse complement strand
GTATTTGATCTTTGTTAGAAATTCGATCTCGTCACGATGGGGCGTCGCCAAGCGGTAAGGCACCGGATTTTGATTCCGGCATTCCCAGGTTCGATCCCTGGCGCCCCAGCCACTAAAATAACTCGTACGTTTCGGAAGGGATCGAAGCGGAGCGAGCGCTGACTTAATGTCAGAATAGCGGACAGGCTGTCCGCGGCAGCGAGCGAAGGGGAGTCGACGCAAGAATCGACGTGATGTCGATTCTGAAGTGGACGATCCCTGGCGCCCCAGCCACTAAAATTACAGGGTTTCCTGTTTTATACGAATGAAAGTTATCCTGAGGGATAGCAATAAAAGGATGAAGTTTCGGCTTCATCCTTTTTCTTTATTAAATCCGCAAATAAATACATTGAAATACTGCTCATCGGTTGCTTCTCGAGTCGCTTTTGAGTAGATTTGGTGTTTGTCTAATATCTCATGAGGAACTTCCAGATGAAGAATGTCGAACAGCCCCTTGATCCTGTTGAATACCGCTTCTGGCTGCCGCCAGAAGGGTTGACCCTGACAACCGGGCCGGATAACGAAGAAATTGATGTGCCACAGATTCTCCTGCCGTTACACGTTAAAGACCTGGAAACGTCTCCGACTCCATCAGAGAAAATGATTGGTGAAGGGATTTACGACTATCTGCGGCGATTCCCAGACTGTCCGAAGGCTGATGAGTACGCCAGTATAATAAAATCGGCATATCCATTCTATGTTGCAGATCTTGGATCTCAAATCATCATGTTGGAAATGAAAGAGGTAGATCCTCTTTATATCCGTCGAAAAATCAACATGTTGAAAATTCTTGCTCTGATTGATCCTGAAAACTTTGAGCTGTTGCAAAAAATTGGTATTGCTTATTTCGAGTTGTCTTTAATTTATACGGAATTGATTAATATCCGTCGTGAGCTTGGTGACGCACGATTCTGGTTCGAAAAAGCTCGCCGTTTGAAAACAGAAGACATTGGCAATCTCAATTATCTAGCACAAATTTGTTATTTTTCCGGTGCATATCCGCAGGCGAAACTTTACTGGCGGATTATTACCGATAAACTGGAGAAGAGTGACTCTAAAACAGAGCTGCTTGGTCGAATCGAACGGATCGAAAATAATCAAGTTCCTCCACAGCCGCTGATTGAATACCTTGAGTCGATCGGAATTGCCATGGAACATTACCATGTGGAACAATACCCGGAAGCTTGTATCATTATGGAGCGTTTGGAAGAAGAGGGCAGCTTGCTTCGAGAGATGCCGAATCCCGAATTCTTCTATTTCCTTGGCCTCTGTAGAGAAAAAACCGAGGAGCTGGCTGGAGCTTTCGAGTCATTCAATAAAACCTTGGAGCTTGATCCTCAGCATCAAGCAGCGCAGGAAGCTCTCGATCGAATTTTAGATGCGAATGAGGGTGCATCATGAGAGGCGAAATCTTTGCCGACATATTACTGATTTTACTAATCAGCAGCGTGATCGCAGTCATTCTATGTATGGTCAACCGAGGTAAAAAAGCGAAAACAAAAACATCTGTTGAGACAGAAACAATATCGACAGAAGAAAATAAAGAATAAATTACGGAGCGTTTTGTAACCCTGGATGACAAATCAATCAACCTGTTCAACACCGGAGTACAACATGACCAGCTTCAAGAGGCGGCTTGCAGAACTATTTAAACAGTCCCCTGAACTGTTAGCTCTTAAACAGCTCTTCCAAAAAAATCAGACAAACGCTTGGTTGGTTGGAGGTTGCCTGCGTGACTTGGTGTTGTCCCGACCTGTCGTTGATCTCGATATCAGCGTTGATAAGGATCCAACTTCGTTGGCGCAGGCGTGGGCCGAAGAAAACAATGGCCGCTGGTTCTGGCTAGATAAAGAACGTTTGCAGAGCCGAGTTCTCCTTGCAAATCAGATGACTGTCGATTTTGTCCCTTTGCGTGCAGCGACGATTGGTGGCGATCAGATTCTGCGTGATTTCACGGTTAATTCTCTTGCCCTGCCTTTGTCTGACAACCAATCCCAACAAGAATTGCTGGACCCCCTTGACGGACTGGCAGACATCGACAAACGCTCACTCAGGTTTTGTTCATCACGGAGTATTGCCGACGACCCCTTGCGGATGCTCAAGGGGATTAGGCATGCTGTTACCTTACAGATGGAATTGAGCCAGCAAGCTTTACAGCAGATCAAAGCAGAATCAGTCGATATTCATAATATTGCAGCAGAACGAATACGTGATGAATTGGGCCAGATATTACTGGCAGACGCTCCTGAACTTGGTTTTGAATTAATGCTGGGGACTGGGTTGTTGCAGGTGCTTTTTGGCCCTGCTGATCGAAGCTGGTCGTCGGCAGACTCTTTTAGTGAACTTCAGTTGTTGCAACGACGGATGAGCGAATGGGCGGCTGATGAAAGTAGCGAATCAACCATCAACGAGCCGTACAGCAGTCAATCCCTTTTTCTTCTGGCGACATTCTTTCGCAGCTATCAGCCCATCAATTTGCCAGATATTTTGCACAGTAAGTTGCGTTTGAGCCGCCAACAGCAGCGGATCGTTTTGAGTTTGCAGCAGGAACCTGATAGCCAGTGGCTGGCCCAAACCTTAAAAGTGGCCTCAGTAAGACAAAAGGCATTATTGGTTGAAGCCCTAGGTTATTTCCCAACCGAACAGTTAATTTATTGGTCAATATATCGACAACTCATTCCCAGAGAAATGGTTTATGATTTGCTGGGTGCATACCAGTCGCAACAGCAACTGGGAAGAGTGTCAGATTTGCTGGATGGAAATATGTTGAGCGACATTTTACATGGATCCGGCAAGGAAATAGGCTTCTGGCAACAGCGTATTAAGTTGGCAGAACTTGATGGGGTAATTGATGATTCTGCAAGTGCTATCAACTGGTTGAAGAGCCAATTATCCAATTGACAAAATCGCGTAGCAGTCACTATACTGCGCCACACACGCGGGAATGACGCAGTGGTAGCGTATCAGCTTCCCAAGCTGAGAGTCGCGGGTTCGAATCCCGTTTCCCGCTCCATAAAACCCAAAGCTCAGCCAATCGGCTGAGCTTTTTT
>CALZLE010000494.1 GCA_945788205.1 uncultured Desulfuromonadales bacterium | reverse complement strand
AGCGGGTCCCATCAGCCAGCGCACAAAGATAACTGTTCAGGCCGCGGTTTTCGGACAAAACCTGCAGACAGCTGACACCGGCTGTTTCCTGCGCAATCCTTCGGGCACGCTGCGGATCTCCACAGAGCAATGTCGCCTTCACATTGGAACCCAAATCCTGCGCGCCAAAACCGATATGGTAAAGGACCTTTTCCATAGAGCCTCCTGTCATTTCCCGCCGATTGATTTTCAGATATTCTAACAGCAAATCTGCCATTCTCTGCTGGTCACATCACTTACTTGACGGGATATCGATTGATGAACTCTCTTTGCCGCTGCCCCTGGGTCGATCTGGACAAACCGGATTACATTCGTTACCACGATCAGGAGTGGGGTGTGCCGGTACGCGACGACCGCACCCAGTTCGAATTTTTACTGCTGGAATCAGCGCAGGCCGGGCTGTCCTGGTATACGGTGCTGCGCAAGCGGGAGAATTATCGCAAAGCCTTTGCCGATTTTGACCCGGCTGTCGTTGCCGATTTCGGCGAACCGGAGATCGAAAAGATGCTGCAGAATCCCGGTTTGATCCGCAACCGGGCCAAGCTGGCGGCGGCGGTTAACAACGCGCGACAGTTCCTCGCGCTACAAGAAGAGTTCGGCAGCTTCTGCGAGTACATCTGGCGCTTTGTCGATGGTAAGCCGATCGTCAACTCACCACGAACACTTAAAGAAATTCCTGCCACCTCCAAAGAGTCGGATGCCCTCAGTAAAGACATGAAACAACGCGGCTTTAAATTTATCGGCTCAACAATTATTTACGCCCATATGCAAGCGACCGGGCTGGTCAATGATCACACCCTCGACTGTTTCCGGCGCGCGGAATTGCTCTGATTGGCGCTCACCATCCGCGCGGTTGTCGCCGGCTTATCTCGGTAAGTTTGGTCCTTTCAAGGAATTAAAAAAACGGCCCGTCGGGCGTGGCAGTGTTTATCAACTTTGTGCAAATCAACGGTGACTTACTGGCGACGCTGGTTCTGAGGGAACCTCTCACCACGTCGCTATTGGCTGATGGGATGTTGGTGATTACGGGATCGTTTTTGGCAAGCGCTATACCAGACAAACGAACCTAAATAGTAACGAAACAAGCTGGCACAGCTATTCTGAAAACCGAAGAAAAACCTCTTATCCCCCTACTTGGAGTTTACCGACTGTCGACTCTTTGCCACGTTTCCATTCCCCCTTCATAGTTTTTCGCACGTTTTAACCCCGCCAGCTCGTGTACTGTCCAGGCATAGGCAGAGCGCACCCCTCCGGAACAGTAGTAAACCACAGGCTTTTCTGGGTCAATATCGTGCTTGCGTAGCAGTTCAACCAGCTGCTCTTTTGAAATCGGAGACCGATCGTTCCCGGTAAAGAAATTTGTCCAGTTGATTCTGACCGCTTCTGGAATGTGCCCTTTTTCCCATTCAGAAACCGGCCGGGCATCAATAATTTTGTAAGCATCTTTGAGCTGACTGAGCTGAGCTGGTTTGAGTAGCCGGACCAGCGCTGCTTCGACTGGGGCAGGAACAGCCAATGCGCAGAAAAACAATAAGCAGAATATTGATTTGATGAACGGTGGCATAGCTCTCATATCAATCTAGAAATTAAAATGGTCGAGAGCGGGCCGAATCCAGCCCGCTCCCTTGCAGGTTTATTTAACTGCGCCAACCTCGAAATCAGCGCCCTTCCAAGCGAAAATCCCCCCCGGATAACGATAAACATTGTTGTAGCCAAGCTTCTTCGCCCAAACGGCACCGTTATGGCTGCGCGTGCATTTAACGAAACCGCAATAGACAACGATCAATTTGTCTTTATCCGCTCCGAGCAACTGTTCAAAATCCTGCTGAGATTGACCAGCGGTCTCTTTCTCATCCCACTCTTTCATATCGGGGATCGGAAACAGAAATTGCTGCGCTCCGGGGACATGAGCCTTTTTGTAGCTGGCTTCATACGGCATGGTATCGACGATCAACATATCCTTGCCGTCGTCGATCCATTTTTTTAGCTCTTCTGTGGTGACAACATCGTAACCGCCACGCAGCACTTCGCGGGTCAGCTTGACGGCCTGCTTTTCGGTTTTTACCTCTGTTTCAAACTTGTTATCCCAACAAAAAGCAGGATTTGCAGCCAGTAAAAAAACAACCAGCAGAGCGAATGAAACGATATAACGATTCTTCATTGATTGAGCCTCCTCGGTAATTATCCGACACCATCTGCTACCCGCCCAATTTTCGGTCGGTTTGCAAAGCGCCAGAGATAAAGATAAACAATGACCAGCAAAAACAGCAGATCGCGAAAAAATGTGCCGCGAAGATCATGAAAGGCTACGGCCTCCGGATCGTTCGGCCCGAAACAACCACAATCGATATCCAAACCGAGATAAATCCCATAACCGAGCACAGCCATAAACAGCAGCATCAAAAGAGCAGAACCACGCAATGCCCACGCTTGGTCAATGAGCAGACCGATCCCGACAGCAAGTTCCGCGGCAATCAGAAAAATAGCCGCCGGAAAAATCAACAGATTGGGCAACAAACCGAATGCAGCAATAGTTTCTGCAAAAAAATCAGGATTGTAACCCTTACTCAACCCCGACCAAAGAAACACGCCAGCGAGCCCCAAGCGACCGAGAAAGTAAATAATTTCGGCTTTTTTAGTTAATAAATGAGGTTTCAATAGCTGCGGCAACAAACCTGCCCCCTGCAAAAAAAAGAAAATGCGGGAAGAATCTTCAGCTATTTAACGGTCTTTGGCAAACAGATAATTTCGATAAAAACAATAGCTATTATTTGTTTT
>CALZLE010000493.1 GCA_945788205.1 uncultured Desulfuromonadales bacterium | reverse complement strand
CTTTAAATTGTGCTGCCAGGTGTTGATGACTCTGATCATTTTTGGTCGCCACCAGAACACCTGAGGTGTCTTTGTCGATCCGGTGGACAATTCCCGGCCGCAATTCACCGCCGACTCCGGCGAGATCATCACAATGGTGCAACAAAGCATTGACCAGTGTGCCGCGCGCATGTCCGGCGGCGGGATGTACCACCATTCCGGCTACTTTGTCAACGACGATCAGGTGTTGGTCTTCGTAAAGGATGTTCAGAGGGATCGCTTCGGGGACTGCCTCCGCTGGTTCAGGCTCGGGAAAGCTGATCTGAATCAACTCCCCCCCTTTGAGTTTATAACTCGCTTTGGCGGAGGCTCCATCAAGGAGGACTTGCTGGCTGCTAATCAGTTTTTGGACTTGTGAACGGCTCAGTTCCGGGAAACTCTCGACCAGAAAACAATCGAGCCGCTCGGTGGAACGCTCTGCCGGGAAAGTCAGCTGTTGCTGTTCTGACATTTACCAGATGGAGCTTTCTATCTTCCCGGCCTGCTTGATCATCACATCGACAATCGCTTTTTCGTACAGGTGTTCACGGTTGGACAGATCAGGAGAGACGCGGGAATAGAAATGCTCCCGGCCCTCTTCCAGCTCTTCACCCATCAGCTCAAAGATGCTGTCATTCTTGATTCCGTCGGAGACCTTGTCCTGATTGTACAGAGCAATATCAGAAACAATCGCTCGCGCTAAACGGAATGCGAGGTCAGGATTTTCGACCAGTCGTGCCATAAATAAAACCTCCAGCTTTTACTGAAAGAATCAGAAAGTTGATAATCAATGCACAAGTTTATTAGAGATCTTTGAATATTTCAAGTTAAATTCTCTATTTCACTGATATAAATACTGATTCAGGAAAACTGCTGTTGTAGAAAACGCTGCAAATCACCGTGATCACCACGCTGCTCACAGGGCCACGCAGCCCCTTCTCGCTCAACCGCCCACGTATCGACCAGGAATGTTCTTATTCCGATAGCAGCGGCGGACAGATCTTGAGTGGTATCGTTACCGACCATCAGGCAGCGCTCCGGGGCCAATCCCAATTGATCGACGATCTCTCGAAAATAACCAGATTGCGGTTTGCAATAACAGCTGTTTTCCGAACTGGTCAGATGCTGAAAAGGAATATCCTCCAGGTTGCCCCAACGCAGCCGAGCCTGAATCATAAATTCAGGAAAGACCGGATTGGTCGCCAACACCAGAGGAACACCGTAATCTTGACACTCAGCCAGAATCTTTCGCGCCAGCGGAATGGGGTGGACCAAATCCTGGAGGGATTCAAGTTGCTCGGCGGCAAACCGCTGGAAAGAATCCCGCAACGCCGCTTCGGGAATAGCTAATTGCCGCTGGAGTGTCGAGTAAATCCGCTGCTCGTTGGTCATCTGGCCATCGCCGTTATCTCGAATCAGCCCGCGGATCGCTCCGAGCATCGCCCGTTCAAACTTCTTTGGCTTGGCGAATTCCTGGCAGTGCTCTGCTAACCCGGCAATATAACGCGGAATGAACTCGAGCATCTGAACCCGTAACAAGGTCCCGTCAAGATCGAAAAGGATGGCATCAATTGAACCAGTCTTATTTTGCTGCAACGGCATTTGGACTCCCAAAAACAATTCCACCGAAAAGGAATCGGTCACTTATTTCAGTTCTAGCACAGCGCCTGTGCAGATTCCAGCCTTTGCAGTGTTTCTAATTACTTGACTGTTTTGATAAGTGACGTTAAAAATTGTTTCTGTTTATGTAATTAAAGGAGACCCCATGGACGAGTTCAGAGCAGAAGTCAGGGAACTACAGATCGGACCGCAGATTCGCCTGCTCCGGCAAGAGCGACGCTTAACCCTGCAGGATTTATCGGAGGAGACTGACCTCTCCAAACCGCTTTTGTCACAGATAGAAAACGAGCAAGTTATCCCACCGTTAGCGACACTGTTGCGAATTGCCAAGGCCTTGCGCGTGCCGCTGCAGACGTTTTTTGAGGAGGAGGACAACACCCAGAAATGTCTGGTGGTCCGCGCCGGGGACTCTAACCGTATGCACCGCCGCCCGCGCCACGATGGCCCCCCTCAGCCCTATCTCTACCACTCGCTGGCCTACGGTAAAAAACACAAGCACATGGAACCGTTTCTGGTTGAATTCGATCCGCAGCAGACCGCAGATCCACAACCGGTCCAGCATGCCGGCGAAGAGTTCCTCTACGTGCTTGAAGGCTGTATCGAACTGAACCATGGCAGCGACACTTACGTGCTCAACAGCGGGGATTCCGTCTATTGGGATTCGAACGAACTGCACAGTCTCAAAGCTCTCGGCGACAAGGTTGCTCACGGAATCGCGGTCCTCTACACGAGAAACTAAGTGGAACGCTACTCCTTCAAAAACAAGATCTATCTGCTATTCTTTTGAAATGCTAAAGATTAAATCATTAACCAGCAACTGATATCAGGAGGATTCCATGGCAAAAGTAGGCGTAGTTCTCGCTGGCTGTGGTGTTTACGACGGCAGCGAAATTCACGAAGCAGTTATTACCCTGCTGGCCCTTGATCGAGCCGGTGCAACCGCGGTCTGCATGGCCCCAGACATAGAACAAGGGGTCGTCAATCACCTGACCGGTGAACAGGTCGAAGGTGCCAGCCGCAATGTTCTGGAAGAATCTGCCCGGATTGCCCGTGGCGACGTGACCGACATTGCAAAAATCAAGGCCAGCGAAATCGATGCACTTATTCTCCCGGGCGGATTCGGCGCAGCAAAAAATCTGTGTGATTTTGCCTTTAAAGGAACCGATTGCGTAGTCAATCCGGAAGTCGCTCGACTGGTTCGCGAAGTGGTCGCGGCGAAAAAGCCACTGGCTGCAGTCTGCAT
>CALZLE010000492.1 GCA_945788205.1 uncultured Desulfuromonadales bacterium | reverse complement strand
TTCCTGGGCTTATGCGAAGCAAAAGCAGCGACTTTTCACCAGCTGAGTCAGCGCTGCTTTTCGCAACTCGAACACTTTGGAATATTTACCCTGGAGGGACTTACCGATGGCTTACCGATTTTTTTGGAGAAAGGGGTTTTTCAGGAGGAAAAACCCCGGGGGCAGGCTGCAAGCGCTCAGGCGAGTGCTGAACTTGAAGACTTGAAGTGGTTATTATGACGAAACTGGTCGCCTAAAATAGAGATCAGTTTCAATGCGTTTGTCGCTTAAAGCCAAATTTAACGCGAAAGTCAGATCTCTAAACCCTCGACAAAATTTTTATTGATTTTTTTTCAAGTTCAGCGATTCCATAGGGAACTATCATCTTCAGGGTCCTTGAACGATCACTAACTGATCTTCCCGTTAGTTCCTCAAGCGCCTTGAAGGATTGAGGGCGCTCTTAAATATACGGCAAGGAAAAATCCCTTCAGCCGGTGTGGCCAAAGAGGTTTTTCGCTATTAAATCACTATTTTTGAAACAGTTATTAACTGTTAAATTCAATCTGCTGTTTTTCTTCCTAATGACTTATGTCCCGGAAGAAAAGCATCTATAATATTAAAATTAATAAGGTTTTTGTATTGTCGGCAGGGTTTTCCATTGACAGCAACTGAGCACCTACCTAAAGTATTATTAAGCTATTTATAGACTGAATCAGAAGGGGGAGGCATTTTGCATTGCAGCTGGCGCAATTTTGATCATCACGCAATCTAACAGCAGCTGTCAAATTAGTCTTTAAACGGAAGTTCTCCTGTCATCTTTTCTATATTTAAACTGATTATTTTCTTCATTTAACTTTATCATCCATGCGGAGGTTGAAAAATGAGTACATCGGCAAAACTTAGCGAGAAAAAGAGCACCGCGGACATCGCCGTAGAACAATATGTCACGAAAACCAGGAGTAAAGCCAAGGCCTCGACCGAAGAAGAGGCAGCCAGCAGCAAGTTTGCCGACATTAAGTCAAACATGTTCCATAAGATCACTTTGCAATCCGATTTTTCTCCGGAAGAGAAGAGTAAAGCGGTTGCCAAGGCTCTGACCTATGATGCGGAAAAATCCAAAGAGGAAAACGATGCACAGATAGCAGCCTTCGAAGAGTTCAAGAGTTACCTGATGGAGCGTCGCAAAGACATGTCCAAGGAGATCATCCGCCTGTCCGATACGGAAGCGTTTTCCGAGCTGCAAAGCGTCCTGCAGGATATGAACACCGGGCTGTTGAATTTCGAAAATGACATCAAGCCGTTGATCGAAATCATCGATGCCATCCATCGCTTGAATATTGAAAGCGGTGGCGCGATGTACGATGTGTTTAAAGAGGTAGAAGAGGACCGCGCCGAAGAAAAGCGGCTCGCCGAACTCCGCGAACTGCAGGAGAAGCAGCTGGACGAATTCAACCGGACCATCACGACCCTAAACGAAGAGATTAATGTCCTCCGTGAAGACAAGTCCTTTTTTGGTTTTGGTAGTACCAAGAAAAGCGCCTTAAGGGAAATCGAGCGCAAGAAAACCGAGATCGATAACACCAAAAACCAGATCACCGGCCTGCGTGAAGAGATCGAGAATACCGTCTCGGAGCGCAAAACCAGCTTTGGCCACCTGGCCCACGAAAAGGCCAAGCTGCGTGAGCTGCTGGATATCACCTCCGACGAACACAGGGAAAGGCAGAAAGCCCTGGTCAAGTCAGCGACCGATTTTGTCGTCACCACTGAGGAGAAAACCGGGTCAGTCCTAAAGCATATGGAAGCCATGAAAGGGCAGATCGGTAACATCGACAAAGTCAACGGGCAGATGCGCCGGGTCTTCACGATTGTGACCGAAGGTATAAAGGATGCGGAAGGCAATAACTCTTCCCTAGTGGAAGATCTGAAAGCCCCTGCCGAAAACGAGACCTCGCTGCAGCAGCTTGATCGAGAGGACAAACTGGAATACGTCAATCGACACGTCGATAGCTTGAACTCCTCAAAGGTGAACACGCTGGCCACTCTTGGTGAATTGCAGGAGGAGTCGATGAACATCAAGTCGATGAACGATACTAACAGCCAGCAGATAGCCAAGACCCAGCAGATGCATGCAGGAGGTACCGCCGGCGTCGCCAGTCGCCTGACCATGGTACTTAGTGCTGTTTCCTCGGCCGCCTTGAACGAGTCGAGCACTTCTGCGGAAAACACCCTGGCGCAGATGAACGCGATGACACGAAACATTGCCCAGAGCGAGGCAATCCAGAACGCGACCAACATCCACTTGCAAAACGACAAGCTGATGGAGGCCATTGAGCAGCTGAAGAGCTACAAGGATGTCAGCGACAAGGCGACGCAGATCGCTCGGGCGGGGCTCGAAGAGCAGAAGACCCGGCAGCGCGAACTCGAAGAGACCGCCGCTGCGCTGGCCGATTCGGTTAAGCAAGCTAAGGGGGTCACGGCGGACGTTTTGCAGGCTGATTCGGCCGTTGCGTCTTCCGAGCCTGAAGAGCGGGTCGCTGATAAGCCGGGACAGTTCGAGCTTTAATTGCTTAAAAGCCGGCACTCAGTGAATCGCACCTAGCTATATTGACCCAAAAGGGGCATGCCCATTTACAATAAGGAAACAGAATGCCTGATACCTATATGCTCTCCTCCCACGATTTCTTGATTCGCGGGCGGGATTTCTTGGAGCAGCGCCTGCAAGACTTTGAGCTTGTTGGCCGCGACGAAGAACTGAAAAATCTGATCGCGATACTGATGAGGGAGGAGTCGAACAGCGCACTGTTGGTCGGGCAGGCCGGAGTAGGCAGCACCGCGATTTGCTACGGTCTGACCAAAGCGAAGGATGCACCCGATGCACCCTTCGACCTGATCAGGAAGCGTTTTCTCTGGCTCGACTCGGATGGCTTATTTGCTTCTGGCGACCCCACCAAGATTAACGACAGCTTCCGGAGAACCTTGAAAACGTTGTCGAAAACCCCGGAATCGGTGTTGGTTCTTGACGACCTCAGAGATTTCATCGAGGCGGCGAGAAACAACGGGGTCTCAAACCTGATCAACGCGCTGATGCGAACCGTCAAGCAGAAGAAAACCCAAGCCATATTTGAGACCCGGGACGACGACCTGGATGTTGTCCTGCGTGCCCATTCCGACATGCGCGAAAATTACACGGTCCTGGATGTCCCGGAGCCGGGCAGTGAGCAACTGCACGCAATGGTCAAAAACATTTCCAGGCGGAGGCTTGAGAAGTTCCACGAGATTCCAGTCTCCGTCGAAGCAATTCATACCGCCATAGAACTGACCACAAAGTACCGGGTCCGCGATATGGGTCTTAGCTTGGCGCAGCCGGCCTGCACGATTTCCCTCTTGGATCGCTCACTGACAGCCTATCGCCAGCAGGCCCACTCGAAAGACAGCCGTCTGGCTGAATTCGAAGCCAAACTGAAGGAGGTACAGGCCAAGCTGCAATCGGATGGTGACAGCGAGGAACTGCTGTCTGAGCAGGCCTTCATTCAAGCCGAAATAGACCGAATCGCCGAAGAGTGGCAAGCTCGTCAGGCAAAGATCCGCAGCCTTTATTCCGACATCCGTGACGGAGAGACTAATCTTCGCTCACTGGAGACGGAACTGGAAAACGAGCTAGCCAAAGAGGATGAGGCACGCAAGCTAGCTGAACAGCGTGCCAGTGATAACAGCGAGCAGGCCCCATCTTTTGAGAGCTTTTCACTTGCAGATGAGAGGATCGATTCGGACGCAACGCATGCCATTAAGGAAAAGATCCGCATTTACGAAAAGGCGATACAGGAAGCCACTGAGGGGTTCAAGGCGCTCACCAAGGACATCAACGAGATTCTGGAGTTGAAGCCTGAACACGTCCTGGAGGTGTTTAGCAGGATCTCCGGAATTCCGGTGACCAAGCTCACCCAGGATGAGCGGGCCAAGCTGTTTGACCTGGAAAAGAATCTCGGTAACAGGGTGTTCGGCCAGGAGACCGCAGTGGTGAAGTTGGCGAACCAGGTCAAAGTTGCAAAGGCCGGATTACAGGCTCCGAACAAGCCCCAGGCCGCATTTCTGTTTTTGGGGCCGTCTGGCGTCGGCAAAACCGAATTGGCCAAGGCGTTAACCGTCGAACTTATGGACGACGAGGGTGCATTGCTCCGCTTCGATATGTCGGAATACATGGAAAAGCACGCGGTAGCCAAACTGATCGGTGCCCCACCAGGATACGAGGGCTACGAGGCAGGCGGTATCCTGACCAATGAAATGCGCCGAAACCCGCGGCGGATCATTCTGTTCGACGAAATTGAGAAAGCTCACACCGATGTGTTCAACGTCTTTCTGCAGATCCTGGATGATGCTCGGCTAACGGATAACCGTGGTCTAACCGTTTCGTTCCATGACGCGATCATCATCATGACAACAAACATCGGCACTGAGCATTTCTTGGCCGAAGCCGCCCCCAATGTCGCTGAAGCGCTGGCACTTGAAGATCTGGACGAGAAATACCGACCCGAGTTTCTAAATCGTTTCAACGGTCGCCAGAATATCGTCTGCTTCAATACTCTGGGTTTGCCGACTATCGATATGATTGCAAAAAGGGATTTGGCCAAGCTCAATCAGCTTGTACAGGCTAATTCTCCGGGATTGAGCATTTCCATGAGTCACGAGAATATGGCGGCCATGTGTGCCGATCATTATAAGCCGATCAATGGTGCCAGAGGAATTACTGGATACCTGGAGGGAGTTGTGAAGCCGGAAATTGCTAACACGGTCCTTTTTAATTCCGATGCACAAGGCGAAATTGTAATCGAATATGATGCGACAAACAAAGAAGTTGCGGTTCATGGTCCAGGGCTGAAGCAGGATGCGGTCTAGCTGAAAGGTTTTCGTATGACTTCAAACGATCCTTTGCTCGAAAAAGCACGCCAGGCCGAAGCAGACGCTGAACGCAGCAAGACTGCTGCTGCAGATGTGATGGAGGACAACAAAAGCCCTTGGGAAAAAGCTTACGAGACTTTTCAGGAAAAATTACAAAATACTCCGAAAGCCCTCGCCTTTTTCGCCAACGCTCTTATCTGGGTATTCGGGGTCTTGGTTGCATACTTCAAATGGGCGTGCTTTCTCCGCGAAGATGGGGAATTCAAGCGCGATGAAGAGGGGGACTTGATATTTTCCGGGGCAAAATTGGCCAGGTCCCTACTTGCGACTGTTATCATTCTTGCCCTTATCCACATAACCGCCTCTGCGGTTTATTTTTATGGTACCCAGTTCGAGGAGCTGGTTTACACCACGGGGAAGCAGGAAATAATCACCGGTGACCTATATCAATTCACTGGCTGTACCTCGTTGCCGTGCAGCACAGATGCCGGGAATGGCAAGTTCTACGAAATAGAACACAGCATGTATCTGCCCTATCTGATTTATCCCGAAGAAGACGTGTACGCCAATATCCCCCAACAGGATGGAGCTTGCTACGCCAAGGGCTATGGACTCTACCTAAAGGAGCTGAAATTCCTGCATCATAGTGCACAGTGGTATCAGAAAATCTATAGCATCTCCTGTCGGCCCTATACAGAGCAGGAAAAGGTCAAGGCGATCCAGTCAGGTGCTGTGCCAAAACCGCCTGAGATCGACTAATAGCCCTTTTCTGCGGATCTGCGCACCGCATAAGCTTAATCAAGAAACTCTAGTATTTGCAGTGTCTTATGGGGTGGCAGGTGCACTATAAATAGTGGTTATATCATGCAGCTACCCGGTTGGCGGCTCCTTTATGGGTTGTAAAAAAGTTGGCATTTATCGTCGTTACCGTCAAGTTTGACCTTAGAGGTTGTTTATCTGTGGGGTTTTCAGGAAGCAAAGCAGCCGTCAGACCCAGAACGGCAAATTTCAAGGGGCGGCCTAAATGCCGCGCTTAGCTGGCGGCAAAATTGACTTTTTCCTGGGTCGGCAGTTGAATGCGAAAACAGCTCCCCTGGCCCGGAACCGAGTCGACCTCGATCGACCC
>CALZLE010000491.1 GCA_945788205.1 uncultured Desulfuromonadales bacterium | reverse complement strand
TTTGAAGGTCATAGAAGACACGAATGATTGGGAGGATTCGCTTGAGGGTTTTTTCGACGCCAAGGACATTTAGAAGGTCGTCTAGGTTTTCAGTGTTTTTGGGCAATGCTGCTTCAAGAAATTCATAGCCGAGAAGGTGCTCGAAAGTGATTGAACGCATTGTCTGCTCCGGGTGATTAGGGAGGCAATCGTCCTCAGGTTAACATCGAGCGTTGTATAATAATACAGAAAAACGCAGCTTATTTTTTAATTAAATATTGACAATTTAAGGTCTGATGATATTTTTAGTCTTAATATGGGGGGGTGGGTACTATTATGTGCTTGTGTAAAATATAAGCAAAATGCCCTCCGGAGGCACGAATTTGCAGAGCCGATCAATGTTGTCGGTTGTGGTGTTGTAGCTTCTATGATTGGCGATTTTTGACAGAGTCGTTCGGTGGATCTCTGTCTCCTTGGCTAGTTCATCAAAGGTCAATCGTTTCTCTGTTTTGAACTGATGATCAGCCATGAGTTCTCGAAGTCTGTATCGAATCACATTGCCTCCTTTTCTTATTTACAACTCTATTCCTTCACTTAAGAAAATTCAATTGCTAATAGTCTCCCCTGTCGTCAATTGATGAATTGACTCTCCCAAAGATGTGTTGAAGTAGAAAATGTGACTGAGAGTAACGTTCAGGCATCATATGATGAACTTACACATTAAACGTTGAGAGGAGGTAACAATGGAACAGCAAACTTACATGACAACAGAGGAATTGGCCGAACGTTTTCGTTACGACGCCCGTGACGGCAAGGTCGATATTGTGCTCGGGCTGGTCCTGTTTACCAGTGCAGAAAATGTCAAGAAGATCATGGAAAAATTATCGGTTCTGCAGTCGAAATTGAAACTCTATGAAGATGAAATCGTTTCGCTACGTTCGACCCGCTACACCCTTGATAACATTGTCGGTGTCAGTAAAGGGATCGGGATAGTGAAACTGGAAGCGGAGAAAGCGGTCAGGAACGAGTTGCCAGTATTGGTTACCGGCGAGTCAGGCACCGGTAAAGAGCTCGTTGCCCAAGCGATTCACGATGGCTGTGCACGACGTCTCTATCCCTTTGTCCGTGTCAATTGTGCGGCGATTCCAAGCGAGTTGTTTGAATCGGAACTGTTCGGTTATGAGAAGGGTTCTTTTACCGGTGCCGATGCCAAGGGTAGGACGGGCAAGTTTGAACTGGCTCACATGGGGACCATTTTCCTCGATGAGATTGGAGATCTTCCCTTGGCCTTACAACCGAAACTGTTACGGGTCCTGGAGTTAAAAGAGTTTGAACGGGTCGGCGGTAACAAACTGATTCGTTCTGATTTTCGCTTGATTGCGGCGACCAACCGCGACCTTATGGAGATGGTCCGGGAAGGCAAGTTTCGCCTCGATCTCTACTACCGGCTGAATGTCGTACCGATCAGCATTCCACCGTTACGCGATCGCCGGGAGGATATACTGCCGCTCGCCCATCATTTCATCGAAAAGAAAAAAGGCCTGCTGGAACGCAAGCTGAACAAGATCGGCGTCAGTTCAGCTGCAGCCAAGGCTCTGCATGATTACGACTGGCCGGGGAATTCCAGAGAACTGTTGAATATCGTCGAGCGGACCCTTGCCGCGATGGAAGGGGAAACGATCCAGACCTCGGATTTACCCTACTATATCCAGAAGGTTGAAGAGATCGAAAGCGGGCATTATGAGCCGACCACCAGTCTGAAAAACTACCTGCGGAATGCCGAGCGTAAAGCTATCCGCGAAGCGCTAGAAGCCCATGGCGGCAACAGAAACTCGACCTCCGACAGCCTCGGCATTCATCGCACATTGCTGTACAAAAAAATGAAGGCTCTCGATATCGCCTACCCATGAACCATATTTGATTCATGGCCCCAAGTTGAAAAAAGCTCTATGTGAATGCGAGGTTGATAGTTTGGCCGACATACCGGATATTTGGTAATATTGTTATGGTTCATTTGATCTGCAGAAGCCATTTTCCCATATGAGTGAAGCTTTGTCGTACGCTGCTCTGGACGAATTTTATGAGAACTAGATTTTCTCACACTCTGCTTGTTTTTTGTTCTTACTCGCCATCTGCTGTTTTTAATGCTGTAATGCGTCGATAGATCGTGAGTTATCAAACGGTATTTTCTCAACCGTCAATAGACCAGCTATAAGTTAAGAATGCCTACACATCACTACTTGGGCCGCAACCACGGTCAATTCTCCTCGGTTGCTTTAGCTACCAAGTGCATCGCGTTACGCATGTCGATCCAGTCACAATATAGCTCAACACGAATTTCTTCGTCGCCTCGCGGAACGAGGTATGTCTCCAGCGGGACGAGAATCGGAAAGTACAGCTCACTGTAAATCTCCTGCAAGGACCGATCAAGTTGAATGGCGCCTGCATCACCTCTTCTGACCGCCACGACTTCGTCAAGACATATTTCATAATGCTCCGAAGGTGCTTAACTAGTCATGACCCTTAAGTATTTCGTTCATAGATCCGGTGCGGTAACCTTGCAGATCGATGGCCACATATGAATAGCCAGCCGCTTTAACCCGAGTCAACACCTTATCGCGCAGCTTGTTTACAACTTTATTGAAATCCTCTGGGCCTAGTTCGATACGGGCAACATCGCCATGATGGCGAACCCGTAAGGTTCGCAACCCTAACTCAAACAGAAGATCCTCCGCTTTTCCGACCTGGTCAACCTTTTCCCGAGTGATCTGGTCACCGTATGGAAAACGTGACGAGAGACACGCAAAGGCTGGCTTATCCCAAGTGGGCAGATTCATTTCCCTTGAAAGTGTGCGAATATCATCCTTGGTCAGGCCGGCTTCTTCTAGCGGACTACGTACTCCTAGTTCACAAGCAGCTTGCCTTCCTGGTCGAAAGTCGCCACGGTCATCAAGGTTGCTGCCATCTACCACATGGGCAAGCTTCTCCGTATCTGCAATTTTCCGCAACTTACTGAAAAGCTCAGTCTTGCAGTAGTAGCAGCGGTTGGGCGGATTATCCGAGAACCCTGGGATATCAAGCTCTTCGGACACGACCAACAAATGTCGACATCCGATTAGCTGGGCCAACTTTTTCGCTTCGCGCAACTCCCGCTCAGGATATGTCTCAGATGTCGCTGATACAGCAACTACACGGGTTCCCAATAATTCGACCGCGACTGCAAGCAGAAATGTTGAATCAACGCCACCGGAAAAACCGACGACACAGCTTTCGAGATCACGGATAACCTGGTACAGTCTTGCCCGCTTCTCCTTGAGTGATGCCTTCACGATAGTTACCTTTCTACTTCGTATTAAAATTTCAGAGCCAATTGAGCTGCCATCAGATTGGCAGAATCATCTTTGTCATCATTGGCGTGGAGGTATTCGAGCGCCACGACGGCATGTTCATACAAACCATAGGAAGCCGTAGCGCCATAACGGTCTACATTGTCCTGGAAATCCTTTGCCTGCTCATAAATAGCGGCAATTTGTATTTGCGCTGACGGCATCCGGGCTAGCTTCAAGCTTCAGGTCGCTGTCCGATCAGGTCTTTGTCGGCAGCCGCAAAAAACTGTTAATTACTCTTCTTCAAATCAAACCTTGCCATAATGTGCTGAAAGAAGGCACTTGCGCCTGCAACACTACTTGAATAGTGGGCTGCGTCCTGTACAAGGTGCGTTAGCACTCTCCGGCAGTCACTGCTATCGGACGCTCCAAAACTTAATCTCTCTCGCAGCCACGACTAATGACACAATCAAGCTATCGATATAATTGTTGTCATCGACAGCATCCACATTGCGTGACAGATCACGGTTTGGGGGAATGATGGCTTTTGTAAGTCGTGATTTGATTACTCATTCCTCCATACTGAAGGGAAGG
>CALZLE010000490.1 GCA_945788205.1 uncultured Desulfuromonadales bacterium | reverse complement strand
TTTCTCCCGATCTGGTATTTACCCATTACCGCCACGATAAGCACCAAGACCATAGGATTATTTCTGAGCTAACGTTGAACACATTCAGAGATCATTTGATTCTGGAATATGAAATTCCTAAATACGATGGTGACTTAGGGAAGCCGAATTGTTTTATGTCAATTACAGGAAAGAATTGTAAGAATAAGACTTCTATCCTTTATGACAATTATATTTCACAAAGAAATAAGAATTGGTTTTCGGAGGATCTTTTTCAGTCGTTGATGAGAATCAGAGGGATGGAAATAAATTCAGTTTCTCGTTATGCAGAAGCGTTTTATAGTCGTAAATTTAACCTGAATCTGTGAATAACCTACAGCCCCTGTTCGAAAAATAGGACTAGTTTGATGGGCATACAGGATGTTGCCGAGGTGGGGCATCGTCCAAAGAGGAGAAGTGATGCATCGAAAAAGTTATTGGAAAACAATTGCGCTGACTTTGGCTATTAATATCTTTGCCCTCGTTGTCCTAGTGATATTGAATGTCGCTCAGGTTTCGGGGCTTCCTGCTGTGGTAGCAAGTTTTACGATGAAGATTATTGTTCTTGTGGCATCGTTAATTATTGCTGGTGGCTTGATCTGTCTGTGGCGTGACAGAAGGATTGAGTTAGGTCTTTACGATCATATCGGGGCCTCGCTAAAGGGTAATCCGCCCTTTAGCCTACTATCTGCATTGGGTTTACGTTCGCTGCTGGGTCAGGCGCCTCGGCCTGGAGACATCGTTGAGGTCAGATCGCTTGAAGAAATACAACAAACACTGGATGCTGATTCTACACTTGATGGATTGCCTTTCATGCCTGAAATGCATGAATATTGCGGTTCAACATTTCGGGTGCACCGTCGTGTTGACAAGATATACGACATGCGCAATAAAACGGGCATGCGTCGCTTATGCGACGCGGTCTCTCTGACTGCAGTTCGTTGCAATGGTGTACATCATGACGGCTGTCAGGCTGAATGTTATGTCCTCTGGAAGGATGCCTGGCTGCGAAGAGTGCCTTCCAGCGGGGCTGTGGACACATGTCTTACGTCCGAGGTCGAAATAGCAGCTGACACTTACGATAACGTAACAGAAAGTTACATATGTCAGATGACAAGGTTGTGGGAGGCAACTCTCCCGATGTCACGCTTTGACATCAGACAGGATCTGAGACCGCTGTTGTCCGGGAACGTTAGTCTGTGGGTGTATTTGATTGTCCTTTTAACGCGTTTATTTGACACAGTTCAATGTTTGCGTGGAGGTGTTTATTTCCCGCATATGACTTTGCCAATAAAGGATAATTCGGTTACGCAGGTACCAAAAATGAGCTTGGCTGCTGATCAAAGAGTTATGATTCAAAGCCGTGCGCATATCGCACAGACGCTTATCAATAGTAGGACAAAAGGGCTTTGGTACGATCGGGACATGATTCGTTTCTGCGGTAATCCTGGCGTGGTATACAAACCAGTTGATAAAATTATCCACGAAGGTACTGGTAAAATGCTGCAATTTAAGGCGCCCTGCTGGATACTACGTGATATAACTGCGACTGGTGAGTTTCAACGGTTTAACCCACAGCTAGAATACACTTACTGGAAGGAAGCGTGGCTGCATCCACAGGAAACTAAAAAAGGTACCCCCTCGATTTAATGTTATAGATCGAGTTGTTGAGTTGTCCACTCCAGAAATTGCTGGTTACCCAGTATGTGATTTAGACAGTAACGTTATATCTCTTGATGGGTATTGGTCAATGATGTTAGGAGTCTTTGGCTTTTCGTCGAGTGAATTTCAAGGCTGAATTTTAAAGTTCATTGGCCTTTGGCGATTGCATACCTGAGGACACCATCATTTCGTATTGCTTAGGTTTCCTCAACGTTCAATAATTTAATACCGAGAGCTATTGAAAGAATATGGATAATACTGCATGAAAGTTATCAATATCGTTGGTGCTCGCCCTAATTTTATGAAAATGGCACCGATCATCGAAGCTATGAATCAATTTCCAGATCAAATTGATCATCTTCTTATCCACACTGGACAACACTACGACGAGAAAATGAGCCAATCTTTTTTTGTTGATCTGGGGATGCCGAAGCCTGACATCAATCTTGAAGTTGGCTCCGCATCTCACGCAGAGCAAACCGCAAGAATCATGGTTGAATTTGAAAAAGTGTGTTTGCGGGAAAAACCCGATCTAGTCATTGTTGTGGGTGATGTTAACTCCACAATGGCCTGTACAATTACAGCGAAAAAGCTGGGGATCAAGGTTGCTCATGTGGAGGCTGGTTTGCGCTCTCGAGACATGTCGATGCCTGAAGAAATAAATCGTCTCTGTACCGATGTGCTTTGCGACTATCTGTTTACAACAGATCATTTTGCGAACGAAAATTTACGGGCTGAAGGGGTGCCGGGAGAAAAGATATATTTTGTTGGCAACGTCATGATCGACACTTTGTTGAAACATAAACAAATGGCATCTCAGTTGAACCTCATGCAACAGTTCGGTTTAAAAGCACAAAACTATGCAACCTTGACCATGCATCGCCCAGGGAACGTTGATGATAAAGGTACCTTGCAAGGAATTCTGGAGGCATTGACCGAGATAGCTCAACAAATTCCGATTGTTTTTCCAATCCATCCACGAACAAAAAAAATGGTAGAGAATTTTGGTTTATCCCATTTTTTTGCTGGGGGGCAGCGCGCTGAGGGGTTGTGGATTACCGAACCTCTCGGGTATTTGGAGTTTCTTCATCTTAATATGAACGCTCGCTTGGTATTGACCGACAGTGGCGGCCTCCAGGAAGAAACTACTGTGCTAGGGGTGCCTTGTATGACCATGAGGCCAAATACCGAAAGACCAATTACGTGTGAAGTTGGTACCAATGTAATGGTTGGGAATTGTAAAGAAAAAATATTATTTCAGGCCAACAGGCTGTTGAATGAAACAGTCGATACCGCTGGAGTGCCTGAAAAATGGGACGGAAAAGCTGCGGAAAGAATAGTTGACATCCTTCTGTCATTATTTGAAACGTGAGATGTTTTTTTTGACTTGATTTGGAGGAATGCTGCGTGGGTATTCAGCAAACAACGAGGGCAAATTATCTTTACATATTCTGTTTGATTATTGGGATTGGCGTTGTTTACGCTCTAATTTTTCAGGGCCTATATTGGGACTGGATGAACGATGAGAATTATTCTCATGGTGTTCTTGTTCCTCTCATCGCCGGCTATTTTATCTGGCAACAACGCGATGAATTGCAACGTATCTCCATTCGTCCAACCAATAGCGGGCTGCTACCGATCCTCTTTTCGTTTTTGATCTTGTTCGTTGGCGTAGCTGCGCAGGAACAATTTTCAATGCGTTCCTCATTTATTTTTCTGTTAGCTGGCATCGTTGTTTTTTTATTGGGCTGGGAGTGGTTTAAATCACTAGCACTACCGATCGGCTTTCTCTTTTTTATGATTCCCTTGCCTTATATCGTCTACGATGCTCTCGCCTTTCCTCTAAAATTGTTTGTCGCTAAATTTTCCGTCCTCTCGTTGAAACTCATGGGAGTTGTAGTTCTTCGCGAAGGGAATATCATTATGTTTCCGCATACGGTATTGGAGGTGGCTGATGCCTGTAGCGGATTACGCTCATTGATGTCTTTATTGGCGCTGGGTGTTGCTTTGGCTGTTTTTTCTCAACCTAAGATTTCGCGTAGAGTTCTTCTGGTGGCCTTGACCTTGCCCATTGCGGTTGCAACAAATATGATTCGAGTGATCGGGACTGGTTTTCTTGCGCAGTATTATGGGGCTGCAGCTGCTGAAGGTTTTTTTCATGAATTTGCCGGAATGGGAGTGTTTGTTTTGGCAATGTTACTGCTTTTTGCGAGCAGCGGGTTACTGCGTAAGGTGTGGCCATGATCAAGCCCTGGCGATTTTACATCCTTTACCTCATTCTTGGGCTTGCTGCATTTTATGTCCATACCCGCTCTGAGGCTTCTGTACCGGAAAATAAGCCACTTGAACTGTTTCCACAGAAAATCGGTGGGTGGTCGATGACTGGGCAGGCGCGTTTTGATGAACGCACTCTAGAAGTTTTGAAGCCGACCGATTATCTTTCCCGTTCCTACCGAGATGAAGATGGAAACCTCGTCTCTCTTTATCTCGGCTACCATAGTGGCGGCCCTAATAGTGGTCCAATTCACTCTCCCAAACAGTGTCTGCCTGGAAGCGGATGGAATAGACTGCATGATGAAGTCCATACCGTTGTGGTTACTGGGAATCCGGTGCCTTACGTCGTGGCGGTTTATCAGAAAGATTCCCAGAAACAGATGTTTTTATATTGGTTTCAAGTCCGTGAGCAGATATTGACCAACGAGTATGCTCTGAAGTTGTCAATGGTTAAAAACTCTATCCTGGCAAATCGTAGGGATTCTTCTTTTATTCGCTTGTCTTTGATGATGTCAGTAGATGAGCAAAACTCTATCGAGATTGGTGAACGGTTCATTCGTGCTTTTTATCCTGCAATTGAGGCATCATTGCCGCAGTAATATAACGTATTTAAATTGTTTTAAAATGCGGATTCTGACATCGAATTATGATTGAAACCCTGCTCTGGTTGAATATCCCCCTATGTCTACTTGCAGTTATTGTTCTGTTGGCAAAAAGGACTTATATAACTGCAACATTGCTTCTGGGTACCGGCTTGGTGCTGTTCGGTCTCTTAAGTTTTATTGATATTCAGCTTTTTCAGCAACCGGAACGGTTACATGTCTGGTACAGATATGTCCTGCTTTTGCAAGTAAGTGCGACTTTCTGCATTTATTATTACACCAAGACGATTTTCCGCGATAACTCTGAAATCTATAAGGGACCAGGGTTCTGGTTATCGCTGGGACTAGCTGTTTCTCTTTTTGTCTTTTGTGTTATCTCTCCCGTCGACTCTTTGATATTTTCACCTGATTTTGCCGATGAGCATATCGTCTATCTGACTAAAGCCGGATTTGGATCCTATCTTTTGTTGATGCTCTACCTGGTTTTCGGTCTTGTCCAGTTGGAACGAACCTTGGCCGGACTCCATCAATT
>CALZLE010000489.1 GCA_945788205.1 uncultured Desulfuromonadales bacterium | reverse complement strand
GCGTGTCGGCGAGCAACAGCAGCTGCTGGTCGGTTTGCAGAGTAAAGTCGTGGCCGTGATCGAGTGGTGCAACCATCAATTCAAAGGGGTAACTTGATGCATACGGGGCATAAACGATGAAGTTGCCATCATCGCGGACTACCCGTTCTTTTGAATCACGCTCTTGTCGGACCAGATCGCAGAGCAGGCAGCGTTCTTTGCGCTCAAAATGTTCGCGGGAGGAGGCAAGCTCCGTTGCAATCATTGGTGGAATCAGCGGGACGGCGATCAGCTGCGAATGCGAATGTGGAACATTGGCGGCGGCTTCTACGCCGAAATTTTTGAAGACGAAAATGTAACGGAAGCGACTGTCTCTGCGTAGATCGAGCATGCGGGTGCGATAGGCCTTGAGCACTTCGGCAAGTTCTTCGGCGGTCAGATCGGCCATACTGCGGTCATGGTCGGGATGCTCGATGATCACCTCGTGGGCACCGATTCCGTTCATCCGATCATAAAGGCCTTCGGCGCTGTTCTCCAACTCGCCTTCGATGCGCAGTGCCGGAAACTTATTCGGGATGACCCGCACCTGCCAGCCGGGCTGGTTTGGTTTGCTGCCGTTTGGCCGATGAGCGTAAATTTCCGGCGGCGATTTATCCTCATTACCGCTGCAGAACGGGCAGGCGGTCATTGTTGACTGAGCGCGCTTTTGCAGGAAGTCCTGCGGTCGGCGCCCGCGCCCTTTGGTCACGATTGTCCAGTTGTTTTTTAGTGGGTCCCAGCGTAATTCTGACACGGTGGAGTCCTTTCAATATATCGCTGCAGCAAGCAGCCAGTCAGACAGACCAGTTCTCTTCATCGAGAACAGCGCCGCGATAGCGGAAGCTTGCGCTCCCCTCGGTTGGCCAGCGACCATTTTCCCGCACCCCCTGGATTGCGTGACAGCTCAGGCTGAGAGATTCTCCAGCTTGGAGTTGCAGTGGCTCCAGCGGTACGGCTATTTCGAGCACTTCTTGGCAGCTGGCCCGTCCTTGCCCGAGGGTCTGTCCTTCGGCCGTGATGCTCAGAGACTGATCAGCAAAAAGATAGCTGATATGAAACAGCTGTTGTCCGGAAATCCTTATCACCAGACAACCCTCTTTGCCGCAGGATTGCCGCAAAAAATCTGCCTGATCGAAGCGGAAATAAAGGTGCTGCTGATCGTAGCCGAAGTGGATCTCCTGCAAACTCTCGCGGCTGGCATACATGGCACCGCCAGCTGCAAGATCGATCCGGCCAGCTGCCAGCCATTCAAAATAGTCGCCGATTCGGCCATCAATCTCTGGTGTAAAGCAGGCGCTCGGCTCGATTCCCTCAACCGTGGTGGCCGGTGGTTTAATCCACTGATGCAGCCGTGCTGGCACCGGTAACCCCTTTAGATGATACAGCGCCTCAAGGTGTAAACGGAACAGCCGGTCGAAAATATCGGCCTGCGCTGTCACATGTTCGTCGCCGAACCACCAGAACCAATCACTGCCCTCGGCACGCAAAAGCTCACGGACCAGTTCAGTTAAGGGCTCATCCGGATGCTTTAACGCCTGTTCAATTTCATCGCCGATAATCTCTGCACGGGTTTTTTGGACAAGTTCCCAAGCCAGGTTCTCTTCCGGGTGGCCAATCCAGGTAGTGAAGTCGGATCTGATCCAGGAGCCGGCTGCCAGTCGCGGTAAGGGGGTTGGTTCACAAGCGGCGATGGCATCTTTAACTGTGCACATCCCGAGGAGATTGTCCTGATGCAGTGCCTGATAAAAATCGCGCAAAAAAGGGTAGCCATTATCTTCGTAGCGTTCCCAGCAGTTTTCTCCGTCGAGGATGATGGCGACGGTACCGCCGGGACTGGTTCGGGCAATTTTATGCAATTTGTCGAGGAGATCGTTGATCGCTTCCTGTGAGTCCCAGCCCGCATAGAGGAAGCCGATCCGGTCGGAAAGTTCCCGGTCGCGAAACAGGAGTGGCAACTGGTTGTAGCTGTAAATCTGATAGAGCTTCGATCTGTCCTGCAATCCGCCGTCTAAGCTGCGGGCAAGGATATCTTCATCAGTTGCCCCCCAAAGGGCACCTTCTTCGCGCAGGAGATCAGCAGCTGCTTCACTGACTGAGCCCTCGGCTGGCCACATGCCTCGGGGTCGTTCGCCGAGGATGCGATTAGCCGTTTGCAGTCCTTCACGAACCTGCAGGCGGGCATCTTCCGGGTGACGAAAGTCGACGCCGGGTAAGGGGAGCCCCGGACTCGGCACCTGTGCCATGCGCAGGTCGCACAGCAACGGCAGGATTGGGTGCGCATAAGGGGTGACCGAGATCTCGATCTGCTGGTTTGCTTCCAGCTCTCGATGGCGTTGTACGACCCGTCCGACTTCAGCGTGGCAGCAAGTGAGCAGTTGCTGTTTCTGCTCCTCAGAGAAGTTCTCGCCCTGTTGCATCAGTTCCGCAACAATCGGTGTTTTCCGGCGCAGATGTGAACCGGTCCAAGCGAGAAGAAACCAAACCTGTAGATCGCGCAGGTCTTGCTCAGAAAAATCGTCCGCTGATGGATAAACTCCAGTTCCGCGTAATCGGTAAAGCTGTTGATAGCGACGGTTGGGCAAAATCTGGGTTTGCTCGTTGACAGAGAAAAACTGTTCAACGATAAACTGGCGCTCGCTCTCGGACAGCTGTGCCGGGTTCTGCGTTGCCAACTCCAGCCAGCGATCTCGATCACTGCCGTCACTGTAGCGTTCCAACTGCTCCAGCAGTGTTGGGACCAGATTGACAGTCACCCGGGCGTCGGTTTCGGCGATGGTCTCGAGCATTTCACCGTAATCTTTTAGCCCGTGCAGCCAGGTCCAGGGAAGCAGGGTCTGGCCGCTGACCGGATCCCGGTAATCGGGTTGGTGCATGTGCCAGAGTATGCAGACGTTCAGCGGTTTACTCATGCCGGATTATTCAGCAGGATAAGCCACTGTTCAACCTTCTCACGATATTCCTCCAGCAGGGCTTCGACCTTATCCTCCTTGGTGGCTTCGGCCAGAATATGCACTAACGGACGATAGGGGTCAGGAACAACCAGCACCCAGTCGTCAGCAAAATGGACCTTGACCCCATCGATAAAAGTGGTCTGTAGATCGGTGGTTGCCTCGTTCATCAAGCGCATAATGCCCCCTTTGCATTCCCATCCGCAGGGCAGTTGAATTTTGCGATACGGACGCTGCGGGGTTTTCTTCAGCAGGCCAGACAAACTTTCTTCGGAGCGAACCAGCAGCTCCAGTGTTTTGGCGATTGCGAACAGAGCATCGAAATGAGGCTGGAACGCCGTGTAGGCGATCCGGCCCTCCAGGTCTCCGGCGAGTTGGACATTGCTGTCAGTTGCAGCAACGCCGAGTGACCGGCCGTCCCCCTTGGTGCGGATGACCTGAATACGATTTTCGCGGGAAATTTCATCTATGGTGTGGGGTGCAGCAATCGGAATAGCAATGGCGCCTTCCTGTTGAGACTTTGAAATAAGTGAAGATATAAGGGTCAGTGTTTCAGTTTGTGAAATTATTTTGCCACTGTCATCAATATAGATTGCGCGCTCGCCTGAGGGTCCGAGCCAGAATCCGGCAGTCGCGCCCAGCGCGGTCACGATCTGCCCCATCCGATCAAAGGATTCAGTATTGTCTTCGACGGCTGAAGGCATGTAGTTTTCATCAATGTGTGAATTTAATTCGATGACTTCACAGCCGAGTTCATTCAACAGTACTGGTAGCAGTTCCGCTGCTGGAGAGTGATTTAAGTCGACGACGATGCGTGGTTTTGCTTTGGCGATAATATCGCGATCAAGAACGCGCAGGAATCCGTCACGGTAATAGTCGTTGATGTTTGGTAGCTCAGAAATGCTGCCCGGCTCACTGAAGTGGGCTCGGCGGAAATTTTCTTTGTAGAAGACCCGCTCGACAGATTTTGCTGCCGCAGAAGAGAGTTCCAGCCCTTGCTCATCAAAAAAGACAATTTCGGTTGCTGCTGCATCGCGTGGCGATTGGCGAAAATGGACGCCCCCGACCTCTCCAAAGGTGGTCAGTTTGTAGCGCAGCACTGGGAGTGGCAGTCGTTTGACATCGCGAACATTGACTCCTGCCGAAAGCAGGCCACCAACAAAGGCGCGTTTGAGCATCCGCGATGAGCGGATCGAATCTCGGCCCGTGAGAACAAAAGAATCTTTCGGCAAGGTAGAGCCGTAGGCGGCCCCGAGTCTGGCGGCAAATTCCGGGGTCAGTTCAATATTGGTTAAGCCCTTGACCAGGGCGCCTTCGAACAGGCTTTTACGCCAGGTTTCGCCCCAGATCAGGTTGTTCGTAACGATGGAACTTGCTTCAATAATTTTACTCGGCCAAATTTTAACATCAGCCTTGATCGTTGCGTCTTTGCCGATTTTGCAATCATCGCCGATGACAACGCCGGGGTTGATTTCTGCGTCAAGTCCGATACGAACATTCTGCCCTAGTACAGCACCTTTGATGCGAGCATTCGCTTTTACGTAAACATTGTCCCAGAGAACGCAGTCTTCTAATTCTGCACCATCTTCGATTGTGCAGTTACGGCCAACCATGCAGTTTTTCAACGTCGGCAGGCCGACCAGCCGAGTGTTGTCACCGAGCACCACCATGCCGTCAATGAGTGGCAGGTTGTCGGGGCTAACACTCGACTCAGCACCGAGATAAAGGCCTGCATGGCTGGCAGAGGCTGATTCATCGGTGACAACAGCGACTTGACTGGTGAGAATGTCTTTACAGGTTTCGAGGTACGCATCGGTATTGCCGATGTCCTGCCAGTAGCCCTTCAGGGTACAACCATAAAGGCGGTCCTGCTGCTGCAACATCTGTGGGAAAATGTCCTTCGACCAGTCCCGGTTTTCTCCGTCGGGAATCATGTCGAGAACTTCCGGTTCGAGAATGTAGATTCCTGTATTGATGGTGTCGGAGAAAACTTCACCCCAGTCTGGCTTCTCCAGGAATTTGGTGATTTCTCCTTCTGGATTAGTGATGACGACGCCAAACTGCAGCGGATCGGCAACCGGTGTCAGAGTCAGGGTCGCTTTGGCCTGTTTCTCTTCATGGAAGTTCAGTGCTGCCGTCAGGTCGAAATCGGTGAGCAGGTCACCACTGATAATGACAAAACGCTCGTCGAGATGGCGAGCAGCGGCTTTGACTGCGCCTGCGGTGCCCAGATCTTCCAGCGGGACAACATAGGTGATATCGACACCGTATTCGCTGCCATCGCCGAAGAATTTTTTGATCGTTTCGGGTTGGAAATAGAGCAACATTACCAACTCAGTAATGCCATGTTTCTTCAGCAGGTCGACGATATGCAACATAATCGGACGGTTGCACAGAGGAACCATCGGTTTTGGCATGTTGACGGAGAGGGGGTGCAACCGGGTGCCGAATCCGCCTGCCATAATAACCGCTTTCATTGAGCCTCCTCGTTCAGAGAATTAGTGGTGAGTTGGTAAGAAATTTAAAATACAGCTGTTTCGTCTGATCGTTGTCCGGAAATGTGAAATTGGGCCACTCGGCGTAGATTATTTTTTGATCAAGCGTGCGACCTCAGATTTTAGCTCGTCCAGATTGGAACTTTTAACGACATAGGCATCTGCCAGCCAGGAGGAAAAGTCATCTTTGTAGCAGTTGTAGGCACTGCAGAGTATCACCGGAAG
>CALZLE010000488.1 GCA_945788205.1 uncultured Desulfuromonadales bacterium | reverse complement strand
GTGGCTTGATCGACGGCACCCTGCGCGGAGATTTTTACCTTGAGGGCGCACTGAGTGGCGGCGGTTTCTGGCAGAATGCGCTCGGCGGCATTCACCTGCAGGTCGACAATGGTTCCCTGCGAAAATTTCACGGTCTGGCAAAAGTTTTCTCCCTCCTGAACGTGTCGCAGCTGTTTGCTGGAAAACTCCCCGACATGGAAACCGAAGGAATGCCTTTTTCACGATTGAAAGGAAGCGTACAGATTGCCGGCGGCAAATTCTACACCGAAGATTTGAATATCATCAGTGAAGCAATGAACATCTCACTGGTCGGCAGTCATAACTTGATCAACAAAAAACTCGATTTTCATATGGGCGTTATGCCGCTGCGGACTGTCGATAAAGTCATCACTTCAATTCCGATTGCCGGCTGGATACTCGCGGGCGAAAACAAAGCTCTCTTTACCGCGCATTTTAAAATCAAAGGAACGGCTGATGAGCCCAAGGTCTCGGCAGTCCCGGTCGATACCTTGTCCGATTCGGTCTTCGGCGTTTTCAAACGCACCTTCGGCCTGCCAGGTAAGCTGGTGAAAGATGTCGGCTCACTGTTCGAATCGAAACCGAAAAAAAAGAAAGAAGCAAACCAATAGCAGCCGGCAGCTATCCCCTCTCCTCTGCCTAGGGCCCAGATCGTTCCTGAGCCAGCTGCCAAAAGGCATAAACGCCGGGCCGCTTCAGGTTACGTTTGCTGGTACAGAGACCAACCTCGTAGGATCCCAGCTGTGGCGCCTGATCGACAATAACAACATCATCACGAAACGGACTCCGCTCGAGAACCAGCTGCGGAACAATCCCGATACCACAACCCAAACGAACCATTGGGATGATCGCCTCATTGCCGGTCACTTCGGAAGTGATGTTCGGCGAAATTCGATGTTCTTTCAGCCACTGGTTCAAGCGACGCCGGGACAGGCCGGTCTGCGGCAAAACCAGTGGCGCCCGAGAGAGATCGAGCTGCCCTTCGCGGGTTGGTATCTCCGTGGCATCGCTCTTTGAGGCAATGAAAACCAGCGGAGTCGTAGTGATCGGCAGAAATTCGATCCGTGAACGATGTCGATCGGGCAGCGCGGCAACAGCCAGATCAATCTCACCGTGCTGCAAATGCTCAACAGCCTGTTCTGCCGCCCCGGTACAGAGTTCCAGCTGCACTTCGGGATAAGCACTGCGATAGGCTTCCAACAAATGTGGTAGCAGACTGTAAACAGCAGTAATGGAAGCATAGATTGACAAGGTCCCGGCAATTGCCTGTTCGTTTTTAATCGTTGTTTGAAATTTTTTCCACTCCTGAAGCGCCTGGCGGGCATAGATGCGGAATTGCTCTCCGGCGGCCGAAAGAGAGACAGAGCGGTTATCACGGATAAAAAGTGGCTGCTCTACCTGCTCTTCGAGCCGCTGGATGGTCCGAGTCAGAGCCGATGGGCTTAAATTACAGGCCTGACTGGCACGTCCAAAATGGAGCAGATCGGCCAGGGTCAAAAAAACTTCGAGTTCGCGACTATCCATAAAGCCCCCTACAATGAGTATTTCGTATTTCGCAACACAATATACACAACAAATCAATTTACGCAACAAAGCAAATCGCGTATGGTGGCAGGCTCAAAAAACCACAATGATCAGTTTCGTCATTCACACTCATAAAATGGAGAAAAATCATGGCTGAAAACTATTTTAACTCACTGCCTTTCGCCCGCCAGTTACAAGAACTCGGGACCTGTCGCTTCATGAATGCCGATGAATTCACAAACGGCTGCGAGTACGCCAAGGGCAAGAAAATTGTCATCGTCGGTTGCGGCGCACAGGGACTGAACCAGGGCCTGAACATGCGCGACAGCGGCCTCGACGTTTCTTACACCCTGCGTGCGGAAGCAATCGCCGAAAAGCGTGAGTCCTGGAAAAACGCCACCGACAACGGTTTCACTGTCGGGAGCTACGAAGAGCTGCTACCGACTGCTGACATCGTTATGAACCTGGCTCCCGACAAGCAGCACACAAATGTCGTCGAGACTGTGGTTCCACTGATGAAGCAGGGCGCCACCTTCTCCTACGCGCACGGCTTTAACATCGTTGAAGAGGGCGTGCAGATCCGTAGCGACCTGACCGTTATCATGGTTGCTCCAAAATGCCCAGGCTCCGAAGTCCGTAACGAGTACGTGCGCGGATTCGGCGTACCGACCCTGATTGCTGTTCACGGTGAGAACAACCCGAACAACGACGGCCTGGAAATCGCCAAGGCCCTTTGTTCTGCTCAGGGTGGCAATCGTGCTGGCGTCCTCGAGTCCTCTTTTGTCGCCGAGGTCAAGTCCGACCTGATGGGCGAACAAACCATCCTCTGCGGCATGCTGCAGGCTGGTGCCCTGCTCTGCTTCGACAAGATGACCGAGAACGGCATCGACGCACCTTACGCTGTCAAACTGATTCAGTACGGTTGGGAGACCATCACCGAAGCACTCAAGTACGGCGGCATCACCAACATGATGGATCGCCTTTCCAACCCGGCTAAACTTGAAGCTTACGAGCTCTCCGAAGAACTCAAAGAGATCATGCGCCCGCTGTTCGAGAAGCACATGGACGACATCCTCTCCGGCGAGTTCTCCAGCACCATGATGCAGGACTGGGCCAACGACGACGTCAATCTGCTCGGCTGGCGTGAAGCGACCGGCCAGACCACCTTTGAAAAAACTGAAGCAGCTGGTGATATCGACGAACAGGAGTACTTCGACAAGGCGATCCTGATGGTCGCTATGGTCAAAGCTGGCGTTGAACTCGCTTTCGAAACTATGGTTCTGGCCGGGATCGAGCCTGAGTCGGCTTACTACGAGTCACTCCACGAGACGCCACTGATCGCCAACACCATCGCTCGCAAGAAGCTCTACGAAATGAACCGGGTCATCTCCGACACCGCTGAGTATGGCTGCTACCTGTTCGCCCACGCATGTGTGCCGCTGCTG
>CALZLE010000487.1 GCA_945788205.1 uncultured Desulfuromonadales bacterium | reverse complement strand
TTGCAACCTGCCCCTGGTAATCGGTCAGCAGGATTGATAATTCGGTCCCCGGAACCTGTTTCTGACAAATCGCCAGCGCCTCGTGGCCGACCCTTTTAATCAACGATGAATCGGTGCCAAACTCTTCAAACACCTGACGGGCAGTGTTCACCAACTCTAGCTGTTGGCATTCGGCAGCGTCAAGGCCGATTTCTTCAGCCCATTGCGACAGCTGCCTCAGATCGAGCTGCGAGTGACGTACATGGGTCTGCGGATGGCCGCAAGCAATCTTCAGCAACTTGGCAAACTGCCCGGAGAGTGCGATTTTCGCGACCCCTTTGCGATGACAAGCTTCAAGAGTATAGCCGATAAAATCGCCCATCATCACAAAAGACTCAGCCGGCAAAGTAAAGTGCTGCTGCGCTGCCAGCTCGCTGGTTCGGCCAGTCGACAGAACAACTGGCAGCGCACCCGCCGCCAGAGCAACATCGATAGCAACGTCCAGCGTGTCGGTCCAGGCTTTGTGTGAAATCGGCCGCACGATTCCGGTGGTGCCGAGCAAAGACAGGCCGCCGATTATCCCAAGCCGAGCATTGAGAGTTTTCTCGGCCCGCAGATCACCGTCAGGGATCGACAGGGTCAGCTGCAGACCTTCCGTTTCCGGGAAGATATCTGCAACCGCCTGTTTGATCATTTGACGCGGGACCGGGTTGATCGCCGCGTCGCCGACCGGTACCGCCAAGCCCGGCTTGGTCACCCGGCCAATGCCCACTCCGGCGACAATCTCCAACCCATCGCCCGTTGTTCGTTGCAGCTCGGCGTTAAGCTCGACGCCATGGGTCACATCCGGATCATCACCAGCATCCTTAACCACGTAGCAGCGAGCGCAACTATCAACGATTGACTGGCCGTTCAACTGAAACCGCGCAGAATTCCCGGTCGGAAGGTTGATTTCAACCGACTCGGCAGCACCATCACGCAGCAGTAGCGCCGCGCCTTTAGCGGCAGCTGCGGCGCAGGTGCCGGTGGTATATCCGCTGCGCAGCTCCTTCTTTGCCATCAGCCCTCGGCTTGAATCATCAACGCATTGAGAATTGCTGCAGCAATCGCCGAACCGCCTTTACGTCCTTCGATGGCGATATAGGGCAGATCGGTCGCCAACAGAGCCGCCTTCGACTCGGCGGCACCAACGAACCCAACCGGTACCCCGACAATCAGATCGGGCTGCACCTCACCTGCTTCGACCAGCCGCAACAGCTCAAACAGTGCGGTCGGCGCGTTACCGATCAGAAAGATGGAGCAACCTTCCTCTACCCCCTTGCGCAGAGCAAAAGTCGAACGGGTCAAACCAGCTTCTTTTGCTTCAGCGGCAACCTGCGGATCGGCAACATGACAGGCGACACTACCACCCAATTTAGCCAACCGGGCTTTATTCACCCCGGAAAGCACCATATTGGTATCACAGAGAATCTTCGCGCCTCCGCGGAGGGCAGTCAGCGCCTTCTCAATCGCCCCCCAGGAAAAGTGCAGCTGCTCGGCCAGCTCAAAATCGGCGGTGGTATGAATTACCCGCCTGACAACCGGCCACTGAGCATCGTCAAACTGATGCGGACCGATCTCGCTGTCGATGATCCGAAAACTTTCGCTTTCGATCTCTTCCGGTTTTAAAATCGTCGGTTGCTCTGCCATAAGGAATTCCTTTGTAGGGGCGACCCATGGGTCGCCCGCGATTATTGTTGAAATGCCCACGGGCGACCTATAGTTCGCCCCTACAACCGAATCAGATTTTATCGCCACACAGGTCATTCTTGAACAGCTCACCCGCGCCGCGCGAGGCACAGAAATCGCCACACATGGTACAGGTCTGCTCATCCTCTGGCACCCGACTGGCGCGGATCGCTTTGGCGTCCTCGGGAAACAGGGCCAGATCAAACTGTTTCTGCCAGTCGAGATCACGCCGCGCCTTACTCATCTGTTTATCCCGCTCGCGACCCTTCTCCGGGTACTTGTTCATGTCACCGATATAAGCAGCGACCTTGGCCGCCTTAACCCCATCGACGACATCCTGCTCATTCGGCAGTGCCAGATGCTCGGCCGGGGTAATGTAACAGATCAGGTCGGCACCGAAGCGGCTCGACTGGGCAGAGCCGATGGCGGCGGAGATGTGATCGTAGCCGGGCGCGACATCGGAGGAGATCGGTCCGAGCATGTAGTAGGGAGCGTCGCCACTCATCCGCTTTTGCAGTTTGATATTGGTCTCGATCTCGTCGAGCGGCATGTGGCCCGGCCCCTCAACCAACATCTGGCAGCCCATATCGCGGCCCAGCTCAGAAAGCTCACAGTTGATCAGCAGCTCCTGCACCATCGCCCGGTCGTGGGAATCGTGAATCGCCCCGGCGCGCAGACCGTTACCGAGAGAGAGAACCGTGTCATATTTTTTCAGGATATCGACCACCCGGTCAAACTTCTCATAAAGAGGATTTTCTTTACCGTTGGCCATCATCCAGGCGACCATCGAGACGCCACCTTTACTGACCAGCCCACCGTAACGGTAGCCCTGCTTGCGCAGCCGCTCGATGGTGTAAAGGTTGATGCCGCAATGCACCGCCATAAACGCCATACCGTCGGCGCACTGCTGCTCGATGATGTCGAACAGCATCTCCTCGTCGAGTTTGTTCGGGTTGCCGTACTTGCGCGCCGCTTCACAGAAAGCCTGATAGAGCGGCACATTACCGACCGGCAAATCGACGGCAGCAATCACATCCTGACGGACTCTATTGAGATCACCACCAACCGACAGCTCCATCAGCGTATCGGCGCCAGCGGTTTCTGCGGCCTTGGCCTTACGGATCTCGGCATCGTAATCGACGATATCGGAACTGGTCCCGATGGAAGCATTAACCTTGGTTGCCAGCCCTTTGCCGATACCGACGGCCTTCGGCTTACGCTTGTGATTCCAGGGAATAACAATGGTGCCTGCAGCAACCTGCTCGCAAATATATTCTGCACTGAGACTTTCCCGCTCAGCAACAGCGGTCATTTGTGGGGTAACAATGCCCTCACGGGCTGATTCAATCTGGGTTTTCAACTGACTTCCTCCGGCTGTTTGTTCAGACAAAACTTGACAAAATTTTCCGCCACCTGCGGGTTACTGCCAAAATGCAGGTGAACGTAAGAGCCAAGCACATTATTGATTTGATAACCTTCCGTTCCGAGTTGCTCACCACCTCTGCGGCTGAGTTGATAGCATCGCTCGTTCGGTTCCGGCATTTCGGCTTCGGAATAGTGGAACTCGTGACCACGCAGCAGAGTCCCGATCGGTCCGAGGGGGCTGGCTGAGGTCAACTCAACCTGTCGATAACCAAGCGCCCGCCGCCGAGGCAACATCTTCGCCTGTGCCGGGAAAACGCCACACATCGATTGTCCATCGATTGCCGCACACAGATACATGAACCCGCCACACTCGGCATAAATCGGCAGACCGGCGCTGGCCTGTGCGGCGATCTGCTGACGTAAAGCTTTGTTTGCCTGCAACTGATCGGCATGTAGCTCCGGGTAGCCGCCTCCGAGATAAAGACCGGCCAGATTTTCCGGCAGCTTCTCATCGGTCAAGGGAGAAAACTCCACCAACTCGGCACCGGCCTGTTCCAATAAACTCAGGT
>CALZLE010000486.1 GCA_945788205.1 uncultured Desulfuromonadales bacterium | reverse complement strand
CCAAGTTTGAATATGTGATTATCAACGAAGCGTACCTAACCTTTTTGGTAATATATTGCGCCACTTTTTTCTTGACCGACATAGTCGAGATCTGTATTTTGAAATCAGTTTTCATTTTCGAATCTATCCAGCCTTTGAAATCTGTTTAATCTAGAATTCAAACTGATCAGACAAACAACCGCAGGTGACTGTGAACCACCTGTGAAGGAGACGTTATGCAGCAGAATCTTGGAGAATTAGCCGTGGGCGACAAAGCTGTGGTTAAAGGTTTTAAGGCAGGTCAAAAGGAATATCGCGCCAAACTACTGGCGATGGGTCTGACCAAGGGAATCGAATTAGTGTTAACCCGCGTTGCCCCATTGGGTGATCCGTTAGAGATCAACATTCGCGGTTTTTCCTTAAGCTTGCGTAAAGCAGAAGCTGCCGCAGTGCTGGTGGAAAGGAGCTAGGCCAATGCAGAAGCAACGTCTGACGATCGCTGTTGCGGGCAATCCTAACAGTGGCAAGACCACCCTATTTAATGAATTGACTGGATCGCGCCAGATGGTCGGCAACTGGCCGGGCGTAACGGTCGATCGTAAAACCGGACTCTATTCCTTTGAGGGACATGATTTTGAGCTGGTCGATATTCCCGGCATCTACGCTCTCTCGGCCCACTCATCCGATGAAAAGGTTGCTCGCGACTACCTGCTCTCGGAAGATTACGATTTAATCGTCAATATCATCGATGCCGCGAATATCGAACGCAATCTTTACCTGACCACGCAGTTACTGGAAATGCGTGTACCGATGATCGTTGTGCTGAATAAGATCGATGTTGCCAAAACACGTCAGATTCGTATCCAAACTGAAGAGCTCTCGAACCGCCTAGGTGTGCCTGTCATCCCGGTTTCTGCCTCCAAGCGAAGCGGCCTTGCTGAGCTGAAAAAAGCAGTCCACAAGTGTGCAGAAAAGAATCCGCTATCTGAAGCAGACGTTATTTTCCCGGTCGAGATTCAGGAGGCAGCAACAGAACTGAGTCAGCAATTCGAAACATTGGCAGAACAACACAACTTAAAAGCCGACTGGCTAGCGATGAAGTTGCTGGAAGATGATCCCGAATATGTTGCATTACTCGATATCGAGGCCACCGCTAATCTGGAAAGATACCAGAAAGATATCCTCACTCAATTGGATGAGGATGCCGACATTGCTATCGCCGACGCCCGCTACAATTTCATTCACTGGTTAACCAGCGGTACTGTTTCGCACGCGACCAAAGTAGGAAAAACTCTGACTGACAAAATCGATCGGGTTGTCCTCAACCGGATGCTTGGCCTGCCAATCTTTCTGCTGATGATGTATCTGACTTTCATGTTCACCATCAATGTTGGTGGCGCTTTTATCGACTTTTTCGATATCGCCGCCGGGGCGCTCTTTGTTGACGGCATGACCGAACTTCTAACCGGTTTTAATGCCCCTGCGTGGCTAGTCGCTGTCATTGCCACCGGCATCGGTGGAGGAGTTCAAACCCTGGCAACTTTTATCCCACCGATCGGTTTCATGTTCCTCGCTCTGGCAGCCCTGGAAGGCTCAGGCTACATGGCCCGCGCCGCATTTGTTATGGATCGTTTTATGCGTATGCTCGGACTGCCGGGGAAATCGTTTGTACCGCTGCTGGTCGGATTCGGCTGCAACGTTCCAGCGATCATGGCAACCCGAACCTTAGAGAACCAGCGCGACCGGACCCTGACCATCATGATGAACCCCTTTATGAGCTGTGGTGCCCGGCTGCCGGTTTACGCATTATTTGCTGCTGCATTTTTCCCCGTCGGTGGTCAGAACATGGTCTTCTTGCTCTACCTTGCCGGGATCGGTTTTGCTGTTTTGACCGGCTTGATTCTCAAATATACTTTGCTTAAGGGGAACATCACACCATTTGTTATGGAGTTGCCTCCCTACCATGTCCCTACCCTCAAATCGGTGTTGCTACGGACTTGGGATCGATTGAAATCATTCATTCTCAAAGCGACTCGCATCTTGGTACCGATGGTCGCCATACTGGCGCTGCTAAACACTATGTCGATCGACGGCACAATTGGTCACGATGACAGCAAGGATTCGCTGCTCGCCTCGGCCAGCCGCACCGTAACACCGATCTTCGCCCCGATGGGGATCGAACAGGACAACTGGCCAGCAACTGTTGGTATTTTTACCGGCATTTTCGCCAAGGAAGCGGTCGTTGGGACCCTGGATGCGATCTACCTGCAGAATGAAGCCCAAGCTGAATTAGCAACCGGTGGTGGTGTAGAAGAGGACTTCAGCTTGAGTGTGGCGTTGAAGGAAGCAGCACAAACCATCCCCGGAAATCTGGCTGGAGTTGCCGACAGCCTAGCGGACCCACTCGGCTTGAATATCGGAGATACCAGCACCGTCGATGCTGCTGCCGAGGAACTGGCAATCAGCGCCGGGACCTTCGGCGCTATGGGCAAGCTATTTGACGGAAAAGCCGGGGCTGTCGCTTATCTGCTGTTCATTCTGATGTACTTCCCTTGTGTCGCAGCCATGGCCGCAGTCTACCGTGAGACCAACACACGTTGGACCCTGTTTATCGCCGCTTGGACCACTGGCTTGGCCTACATCTCGGCGACCAGCTTTTATCAACTCGCAACCTTTACCCGCCATCCAGCCTTTTCCGGAGCCTGGTTGGCAGGATGCTCGTTACTCTGTCTCATTGTTATTATAATCATGCGAGCTATGGGTAAAGAATCTCGCAGAATCGGAGATGCTGTCCCGCTCAAAAGTTAAGGAGAAGAAAATGACCCCAAGTGAAGTGAAACGCTACCTGAGTGATCGCAAGCTCGCGCCCCTGAACGATATAGCCCTGCATTTCGATCTGGACCCGGATACAATACGTGGATTGCTGAGCCACTGGATAAGAAAAGGTCGAGTCCGCTTACATCAGGATGAAGGTTGCCAGAGCGGCGGCTGTTGTGGCGGCTGCGGTGAACACGCAAAGGAAGTTTACGAGTGGCTGCAATAGTGTGTTACTGGCCGACAATTGATGTAACCTGAAACACAGCTGTTTTCAAAGTTTAGACATGATGGTTGTCTGTAAGGAAGGATCGTCCACTTCCTTGTAGGCAAGGGTAATGTTGAGAAGGCATTCATCGCCAAACCTGAGAGGCAGGCCATGAGAATGTCTACGATTTATGTGATCGTGCATTTTATGATACGGGGAAAATCGTGTAAAGATAGCCTGCAATTCGACTGAACTGATCAAAAAACAGCAAAACTCCAGCAATCATCAGCAGCACACCAGTTGCAATCTCGAACAGTCGAATATGTTTTTTAAAACGATCAAAAAAATCGAGAAAGCTGTGAAAAAGAACTCCGGAAATCAAAAAAGGGATTCCAAGGCCGACTGAATAAGCCGAAAGTAACAGAACTCCACGCCCTGCCCCGCCAGCACTGCCTGCAGCGATCGCCAGAATTGCACCAAGGATCGGTCCGATGCAGGGAGTCCAACCCGCGGCAAAAGCAACACCAACCAGGAAGGTGCCAATAAAACCGGTCGGCTTATCGCGCAGCTGAATACGTTTTTCACCAAGCAGCACGCCAAAATGAAACAGGCCACTCAGATGGATGCCGAACAGAAAGATCAGGACCCCACCAACCTTCTGAATAACTCCCAAACCCTCGCGCAAGTTCGCCTGAAAGGTCGAGGACGCAAGCCCGGCTAAGGCACCCAGGCCGATAAAAACTGCGGAGAAACCCGCGATAAAAGCCAAAGAATGCAAGACAACAGTCAGCCGTACTTTAGCGCTGGCATGAGAATCTTTCAACTCACCAAAAGAGAGTCCGGAAATATAGGTCAGATATGAGGGGATCAGCGGCAACACACAGGGTGAAAAATATGACAACAACCCCGCGGAAAAAGCGATCCAAATGGTGACATCAGCACCAATTTCCATAATTTGACTCCAGCAATCAGCCGTTGAGAAGGGATTTAATCAACTTTAGAGCTGGCCCTGATGTCCAATCTATTGCGCCGGTAACCTGCTCTACGATATTACCTTTTCGATCGACAATAAAGGTCTCCGGAAAACGGAAAACCTTGTAAAGGTTCTGCACATCAGCGCCCTCATCCAACAGGATGGGGAAACTGTAAGGGGTCTTCTGCAGAAATTTTCGCACAAGCCTAGCGCCATCTTTCTCAGCGTTAACCGCAAGAATTTCCAAACCCTGATCCTTATACTTGCGATAAAGCATTTCCATCGACGGCATCTCTTCACGACAGGGCGGGCACCAAGTCGCCCAGAAGTTGACAATCACAACTTTCCCCTTCAGATCAGCCAGCGAGACTTGCTGCCCCTGCATATTGGTTAAAGTAAAGTTGGGTGCAGCCTGTCCTTTCCCGGTTCCTGCGCCAGCAGAAAGTTGTGGCTGCCCACCCTGCTGTTCACCACAGCCGAACAACACAAAAGAAACACAAGCAATCAACAACAAGCACTTGAGAGCTTTTAAATGCATCTATTCATCCTCTGGAGTCTATGGCAACTCAATCAAATAGCCTCGGTTGACGCGAACAACCAAAAATGTCAGCGGCAATCGACCAAGACGGTCAACAATAACGGAATCGTAATCCTGCAAAGTTTCAACTTCAACACCATCCACTTTCGCGATCCGATCGCGCGGCTTGATTCCACCCGTGGCTGCGGGAGAACCTTCGACGACGTCTGCGACCTCCAGTCCATGACGCCCATCCTTAAGAATGAAGCCAAAAGTTCGCAAAGTATATGTTAACTCATATCCTTTGGGCAATGCGGTTAATAAAACCCGCTTTTTTAGCTCCTGTAAACCGCGCAATACAGATACCTGCAATTTGTCATCTGGAGTATACGTCTGCAATAAAGAGTAATATTCTTTCGTCGAGGTAATCGGCACACCATCAATCGCGAGAATAACATCTGCGATCTGGATGCCAGCTTTTTCCGCCGGAGAATTAGGTTGGACCTCTTCAACCAGCACCCCACCGTCACCACGCGAACGGGTAAACGAACTGCTCACCTCAACCGGAATAATTCCGAGAAAAGCGCGCCGCACCCGTCCATATTCGATCAGATCACTCAAAACCCGCTTGGCGGTGTTGATCGGAATGGAAAAACCGATCCCCTGAGCTTGTTGAGCGATGGCGGTGTTAATCCCGACCAGCTCACCATTGATGTTAATCAACGGCCCTCCAGAATTACCGGGATTGATCAGCGCATCGGTCTGGATAAAGACCGACGAAAAAGTCTTCTCTATTTGAATCCGGCGCTTGGTCGAACTGACAATTCCTGTGGTAATCGAATGACCGAGCCCCAATGGATTACCGATGGCAATCACCGATTCGCCGAGCATTAAATCATCTGATCTCGCAGGCAGCAGATGCGGATAAACCCCTTTCTGTTCGATCTTTAAAACGGCTAGGTCGATCCGACTGTCCATCCCGATCAGCTTCGCTTCCAGCTCTTTATTCGTTTCCGGTAACGCCACAAAAACCTTTGAAGCTTTTTCGACCACATGTGCGTTGGTCAAAATGTAGCCTTTTTCGTCGATAATCACCCCAGAGCCGAGAGACTGGGTTTTGTAGCTGCGCGATGGCAACATATCGTTAAAAAACTGATCGAAAATAGAATCCCCAAAACCAAAAAAAGGACTGCTTCTACGCCGGACAATTTCTTCTGTTCGAATATTAACAACTGCATCGCGCGCCTTAGCGACCGCCTCAACAACGGCAGTACGACGTTCAGCGGCGCCACAATTGCCCACCGACGAAAGCAATAACAAAAAGATAGTCAGTAGACGTACCAACATAAAACCAGCAACTCCTTAAATGTTCTGGATGTTGTATTTTTCTAAACGGTAAAGCAGCGTGTGGCGCGGAATCCGCAAAAAAGCGGCCGCCTTACTCTTGTTCCCGTCACAGCGTCGTAATGCCTCTTCCACGGCCTCCTGCTCCAGCGCTTCGAGAGAATAGCCATCATCCGGCAAATTGAGCACTCCACCACTACGAACCGAAGGCTTGCCGATCCGTTGCGGCAGATCGGAGAGTTGCAGCAGATCATCCTGACGCAGGATTAACATCTGCTCGACAACATTTTCCAGCTCCCGAACGTTCCCCGGCCAACCGTAATTCTGTAGATAATCAATGACCTCGGCGGAAAAACTGACGTCCACATTGGCCTGCTGTTTGCGCAGAAAAAAATCTAAGAGCAACGGGATATCGCCCTTGCGCTCACGAAGTGGCGGCAACTCCATCGGCACAACGGCCAACCGATAATAGAGATCTTCGCGGAACTCGCCGGTCAGCATCGCCTCTTCCAGGTTTCGATTACTCGCTGCGACAACCCGCACATCAACCTGTTCGGTTTCGCCACCAACCGGCTCGAAAGCCTGTTCCTGCAAAGCCCGCAATAGCTTCGGCTGAAGATCGATTGGCAGCTCACCGATCTCGTCGAGGAACAAAGTTCCGCCGTCTGCCAACGTGAACTTCCCTTTCCGGTCCCGCACCGCACCGGTAAAAGAGCCTTTGATATGACCGAACAGTTCGCTTTCGATCAAATCCTTCGGTATCGCAGCACAGTTCACAGCAACAAAAGGACCATCACTCCGCTCCGAACCCTGATGCAAAGCATTGGCGATAACCTCTTTGCCTGTCCCACTTTCACCGCTGATTAAGACTGAAGCCTGGCTGGCGGCGACTCTTTCAACCCGCTGTAAAAGCTGCTGCATGGCCCGCGACTCACCGATGATCTGCTGCCGGTCCAAACCACTCGCCAGCACGTCCTTGAGCTGAGTATTTTCGCGACGCAATCTTCGGTATTCAAAAGCCTTAGCAACCGCCAGCGTCAGCTGATCCCGACTAAACGGCTTGGTGACATAATCATAAGCCCCGTCTTTAATCGCACCAACTGCTTGCTCAACCGAACTGAACGCGGTAACGATAATAACCAACGTTTGAGGTTCGAGCGCGAGAACCTGCTGCAGCACTTGATAACCGTCCATCTCTGGCATCTGCACATCGGTGATCACCAGAGCGGGTCGATAACGTTTAAACAGGGCAACACCATCAGCCCCATTTGCAGCAGTGAGCACTTTATAACCTGATTCTTGCAGGTTAAACTCTGTCACCCGCCGTAATGAGACATCATCGTCAATCAGCAATATCTGTTCAGCCATCATTTATCCTCATTTACGCAGGAATGCCCTGCTCGCTGTAAGGTTAAGGTAAATTTTGCCCCGCCCTCGGACCGGTTTTCCACCTTGATCTGCCCGCAGTGATTTAAAACGATCCGGTGTGTAATTGCCAAACCGAGCCCCGTTCCATCGTCTTTGGTGGTAAAAAACGGATTGAAAATCTTGTCCAGATCGGCTTCTGGAATCCCCGGACCATCGTCGACAAAAAACAGTTGGACTTTTTCGTCATCCTTCCGGGCATCGATCCGGATTTGTCCTCCGGTCGGCAGGGCCTGCAAAGCATTGAGAATAAGATTCAGAAAAACTTGTTTAAATTGAGAGCCATCCCCAACAGTGTTCGGAAGAGCTTGTTCATCCCAAACTAATCTGATCTGTTTTTTATGCGCTTCTTGTCGAGTCAGCTGCAGGACCTCCTGCAAGACTAGGTCGGGCCTGAAAAAGTCTTTTTCACTCCCGTCGGGCCGCGAAAAACGGAGAAAGTCTTCCAGAACCTTATTGAGCCGATCGACCTCACTGACCAAGATTCCGGTGAATTCAGCATATCGATTATCAGGTGGAAAAGCGTCACGCAGGATTTCGGCGGTTCCTCGAATCGACCCGAGCGGATTACGGATTTCATGTGCCATCCCCGCAGATAATTCCCCGAGCGCGCTCAAGCGGTCAGCGCGCCGCAGTTGATCTTCTATCTCAAGGATCAAGTCTGCCTGTGCCTTTAACTTGTCATAGCTTTTGGTAAGGTGGGCTGCGGCATCTTCGGCTTTTACACGTTGGCCATGTTCCTTTGCAGAAAGAAAACCGGTCAAAAATCCGATGGTATTATAGATAAGAATTTCCAGGTATTGCTCGATATGAATCGCTGGAAGATGCCCCCATTGAAACAGTACGTGGGGGGCATAAAGAACAGATACCAGCAGAGCAATCCCCACGCCACCACGCAAATAAAACCAGATACCACCGAGAACGATTGGTACGTAATACAGCCGTCGATAAATTCCATGACTGTCTGAGTGCTCAGTGGCAGTCAGGTAATGCAGTGCTGTCACACCAGCAATCATTGCTGCCAGAGCAGTTAAGCGTATCAATTGAAGCTGCTTATTTCCCACAGAATTACCGTTATTAGCCGAAGGAGGTGCTTCTTTATCCACACCCAAGAACAAAGAACAATCCTCATATGTATTGTTGAATATTCTACACAGTTCTTGGCGACCTGTCCATTGGAGAAGCTAAACATCTATTATTATTGAATTAAAATCTGGCACGAACATTGATATTAAGACAGTCAAGATCAGACAAACAAGACAATAACATTTCTCTAAAGGAAAGAATCATAAAAAAACTACCAGTATGACAATCGCCAGCGTTTTCGCCGTAACCGCTCTTTTCGCAACTAACTCACCTCAAATTCAAGACACTTTCGGCTACAGCGTAGACCCTGAACTGCTCGGCGCAATCGAAAAAGAACATGACTTTGGTTACACTGTTGATGAAGAGATCAGCTCTCAAGCTTTCAATCGATATTTAGAACAACCAGAGTTACTGTTACGAAACAAAGGGGCCTCAACCGAGGCCCTTTTTCTTTGCGACAAGCATAAAATAAGTTATGCTGCCTCCGTTCTGGAGGAAGCATGTCGCTGTTTATCAATACCCTGACAATTGTTTTACCGGTTTTTCTGGTCATTGGCCTCGGCCAACTCCTTTTCCAGTTGCGCCTGTTTGATAACAATTTCCTGCAGCAAACCAACAAATTGGTCTACGTCGTTTTTCTCCCCCTCTTACTCTTCCACAAAATCGGCACGGCAGACTTCGCCAGTTTTTTCAACGGCTCGCTGGTTATCGCCTCTTCTCTGGTCATTGTCCTCGGCTTCATTTTGACGTTCAGTTACAGTGGTCTGCAGAAGTATCCTGCCGCGGCGCGGGGCAGCTTTTGCCAAGGAGCCTTTCGTGGCAACCTTGCCTAT